>NZ_JADDIL010000150.1:0-6463 GCF_020826795.1 Microtetraspora sp. AC03309
ACCCCACCCTGGACCCCAGACCGGGCACCCCCACGCGGGTTCCCAGCCGACCCCGCTCAGGATTCGACGAACCCGCGCGCTTTCGGCTGATCAACAACTCCTACCAGGTGTTCATGGACGGCCCCAGCTACCGACCCAACAAACGCCCCGGAGGCCCTGCGACTTCCACTGGCACCGGCAAAGCACCGAGGTAGAACCCCGACGGCAGCCAGACCGCTCAGCAGCCACGGGACTGACAGCCGATCCGCCAGCAGGCTCGCCCAGGCGACAGGATCATGCGACTTCGCAGGATCGGCGAACATTGCTGAGGTCCCCGGCCCGCAGGTCCTCGTCGCGGATCCAGAAGGAGACATTGACGATCTCGCCCCAGTCGGTGCCGGATTCTGCTTCCACCTGAAGCAGCGGCCGATGCCCCTCCGGCTGTGGGGTGTCGCTGCTGTCGCACCAGCCGAGCAGACGGTGGCGCGGGGTTGGGATGAGAGCGGATAGCGCCTTATCCAAGTTGATCAAGGCCCTGACATCGCCATCAACTGCCTGATCGGCCTCCGCATCTGCCCAGGTCGGAACCGACGGCAGCGCGCTGGCCTCAAGCGGCAGGGCTGGTATGACGGTGCCGCCGCCGTCACGCGGCTGCCCGTCAGATCCAGCCGCGACGTGCACGACGCGGCAGCCATCATCGCCGAGATCGAAGCTGAACTCCGCGGCGAAGTCATCGTCGTGGAAGAAGAGCAGATATCCATCCCTGGGGAGCGTCCAGTCCCTGCCGAGCAGACGCGCCGCCTGGCCGCAATCCAGCTGAGCCAGCAGCACCATCGGGTGCCCGCGATAGTGCGGCCATTCGAACGATTCGGTGGCCCGGGGCACACCCCCGATCAAGCTGCCCGACTCGATGAGGTCCGTTCGGACGGCGAACCCCACAGATGGCCTCACCAAGGGGAGGAAACGCTCGGCTGTATCCACGCCCAACTCGGCACGGACAATCTCTTCGATCGCTGCACGGCTACCGGAAACGCGGCCTTCAGACTCCATGAACGCTGAGTCTCTCACCACGCTCCGACACGGATCCTTGGTGCCGGGAGAGACCATGCCCTCCCGCAGAATCCCCGTTGGACGCGGGATCCTGCCGATGAGCCCGTACGCCCACACGACGACCTCGCGGGACACCCTGCCCATGAATCCGCATCACCACGGCCAAGCTATCCCCATCCCAGCGACGATCAAGACGAACACCACCATCCCGGACGCGCACGTCATGAGCATGCTCAATAACGTGATCGCGATCCGTCCCGGCACTGCTCAATTCCATGACTGGCAGCCGTGCTCAATTAGCTGATCACCTACACTGATGGGATGATCTTGGTCAGCATCCGCTGGTTGCCCGGTCTCTACAACACGTCCGACTCGCAGTCGATGACTCCATCTGATCCGCGCATGCCCGATGTCCTCGGATGAGATCGGAGAACCGGCACCGACTGCGGTCGGCCGGTGGTCATTTCCTCCTTTGGATCAAGCGGTGGCGCCTCCGTCGATGACGAGGTCGTGGCCGACGGCGAAGCCTGCCTCGTTTGATGCGAGCCAAAGGACCGCGGAGGCCGCTTCGTCGAGTGTTCCGACTCTGCCGATCGGCAGTGCGTTCTTCATTCGTTCGGCGCGGTCGGCCTGGGTCTCGCCAGGCAGCAGGGACATGAGGGTGTCGATTGGGCCGGGGCTGATCGCGTTGATGCGGATGCCCTCTGCGATGTATTCCTTTGCCGCGGCACGAGTCAGTGCGCTTACGGCCGCTTTGGATGCCGCATAGGCGCCGAGGAACGGCAGGCGCATGTGAGCGCCCAGGTTGGATGCGGTGTTGACGATCACGCCGCCGCCGTCGCGGCGCATGTGGGCGATTTGGTGTTTCATGCTGAGGAAAACGCCGGTCAGGTTCACGGCCAGTTGGCGGTCCCAGGCGGCCTCGTCCATGTCCGCGAGTGGTCCGGCCTCAAGAAGTCCTGCGTTGTTGAAGGCGATGTGCAGACCGCCGTGGCGCTCCACGGTAGTCGCGACGAGCCGTGCGACGTCCTCGGAGGAGGAGACGTCAGCGGTCACGGCGCTTGCCCGGCCGCCCTCGCTCTCGATCAGCTTCACGGTCTGTTCGAGTGGTTCGGGGCTGCGCCCGGCGACCACCACCGTTGCTCCTTCTCGGGCGAAGGCGAGCGCGGTGGCCCTGCCGATGCCGGAGCCGCCGCCGGTGACGAGGGCTACCTTGCCGGTGAAACGTGCGGTCATGCGTTTTCTCCTTTACTTACGTGGTGCGGCGCTTGGGCGCCGACAGCAGGGCGGTGAGAAGAAGGGCGGCGGCGGCGATGCGCAGGGCGAAGGCATCGCCACTCGACGGGTGGTGTGAGTATGCGGTGGCGACAGAGACCAGTACCGCCAGACCGAGGGGCGGGCCGATTTCCATTGCGGTGTTCAGCAGTCCGCCCGCCAGGCCGGTCTGGTCGTCTCGCACGTCTTGCGTCGCCGCGAGTGTGGCGGCGGAGAATGTCAGGCCCGCTCCGAAGGGGAAGACGAGCAGCCCGGCGTAGGGCACATCGAGGAAACTGAGCAGCAGCAGACCGGCGGCCGCTGTAGCCAACCCGATCGCCAGCACCCGATGGGTCCCCAGACGGGTGATGAGCCGTCCGGCCAGCGGGCCAGAAGCAAAAATGGCGGGGGCGGGCAGCAGGAAGGCGGCCGACGTCTGCAGCGGGGACAGGCCGCGAACCTGCTGCAGATAAAGGGAAAGCAGGAAGAAGGCGGTAGCCATCGCCCCGGCGCAGAGCGTGACAGCGATCAGAGGCAAGGCGCGTCCGCCGAGGAACGGCAACGGCATCAACGGGGCCGGAGAGCGCCGCTCGGCCAGGCTGAACAGGACGAGCAGTACGACACCACCGAAGAAGATCCAGCCGGAGCGCTGTACCCCGTAGCTCAGCGCGGCCAGACCGGTGGTCGCCAGCACCGCCCCGAGCCAGTCGATCCGCCGGTTGACCGGTGGATGATCGGCGGGGAAAAGCCGCGCTATGGCGGTCACCGCGACGGCCGACATCACAACCGGTGCCAGGAACACCCATCGCCACGGTAGCCAAGTGATCACCACGCCGGACAGCACCGTCCCCGCCGTCGCGCCGGCGCTGCTCAGCACACCCCACAGCGCCATCGCCCGTCCCCGGCGATGCGGGTCGGGAAACACGACACTCACCAACGCCATCGCCGCCGGCGCCGCCAGCGCCGCGCCGATCCCCTGGGCGCACCGGGCGATCAGCAGCATGCCCGGCCATAGGGCGAGTCCGGCCGCCGCGGACGCGAGTCCGAAGATCGCCATGCCGCTGACGAACACTCTTCTACGCCCCAACGAGTCCGATAGCCGTCCGCCGAACAACAGCAGCCCGCCGAACGCCAGGCCATAGGCGGAGGTGACCAGCACCATCCCCGCATCGTCCATTCGCAGATCCCGCTGGATGGCGGGCAATGCCACGGTGATGACGGTGATCGACGCGATGAGCGTGATCTGCACAGCCCCGAGCACCGCGAAGGCCATCCGCTCTACCCGGCTATCTAGACCGACCGTTCTATTATTTGGGCGCGCGAAAGCGCTTCTCGTCACAGCGATCACTTCCTCAGTCCAAAGCAGCCAGCGCCTGTGCGGTGGCGTCACGCAGCCGGCCGGGGTCAGGATGCCCGCGGCCGAGGACCCGTATGCCCTGCATGACGACGAGCAAGAAACGGGCCAACGCGCGCGGGTCCTTGTCGCCTGAGATCTCGCCCTGCGCCCGCGCCCGGGTCAGTGCCGAGGTCAGCGCGGTCTCCAGAGTGTCCCAGCTCGCCTCGACCTTGCGAGCCATCTGCGGATCACCCGGCATGACCTCCACAGCGGCGTTGACGACCATACAGCCACGCCTGCGCTCGTCCCGCAAGGACTCCTCTGCATACGCCTCGACCAGCGCGCGCACGGCCGGCAGCACCGGGCCAGGCTGAGACAACGCTTCCACGACGCCTGGGTCCCGACTCTGCACGTACCTCTCGAAGGCCTTCACATACAGGTCGTGTTTGCCGCCGAAGGTGGCGTAGATGCTGGCCCGAGCGACACCCAGATGCTGGACCAGGTCAGCCATGGACGTCGCCTCATAGCCACGCTCCCAAAAAAGCTCCAGCGCCTTCTGCAGAGCCGCGTCCGGATCGAACTCCTTGGTCCTCGCCACACCCTGAACCCTAGCCATATCGAGATCGAACGGTCAAATATAGAAAGCGCGGGCGACCCGAGCCGAACCGGAGGATCCACTTCGAACAACCGGCCCCGGATCTGTCCGGACCCCGCCCCCATCGCACACGCGTGGGGCATCACCGCCCCGACCTCGGCGTGACTCGGATCGACAACCTTCCCGGCCGTGCCCTGATCGAGCAGGCTGGCGGGGTGCTGGACTTCGAGGCACCCTACGGGGCTGCGCAAGTACCATCTCGATACGATCACGGCCATCATCTGACCGATCCCCACCACCTTCCGAGAATGGGGAGCGCGTTTTTCACAAGTTGCCTGGTTACTGGTTGGCGGCAAGTGCGGCGTAGGCCGTGCTGCGGGAGAGCTTCAGGATGCGGGCGGCCTCCGTGACGCTGACGCCTTCGTCGACGAGGCGGCGCAACGTCGACAGCTCTGCACCGCTCCAGCTCCGGGCGCGTGGGCACCTCGGTGAACGTCCCGTACGCCTCGGCCTGCTCATCAGTCAGAAACTCCACCGGCACGAGGCGGACCGTAACCAGCACCGACGCCCGTCCGGCGAGCTTTCCGCGAACCCCGGCCGTGCCCGCACCCGGTGTGCTAGCCGACCAAGATCAATCTCGCCGGGATTTCCTGTACCTCAACTACTCACACCCGGCGTCCTGCTCGACTGGCGCGCGGGCCTACTCGCCGCGCCAGCCGTCGCCGTGGGCGACTGGGCCCACATCTACCAGCGGGGCAGCGGAGTCATGGTCGGTCAGGCGTGTGCCCGGAGTTTGTTCCGGTGGATGGTCCACAGGCCGTGGATCGACGGGCCGAGGGCCTAGCGAAAGGCCGTCGTGGGCCGAGGGCCGGTATAGGCGAAGGCCCAGCGGTTCTTGCCAGCCCGATAGAGCCGGTAGCGGTCGGGATTTCGGTAGCGGTCGCGGTTGTGGAACTGGCAGGTGGGGCCGAGTTTGTCCAGGTCGGTGGCGCCGCCGTCGCTCCAGTTGTCGATGTGGTCGATCTGGCACAGGTGAGCGGGCAGGTGGCAGCCGTCGACCATGCAGGTGGCGTAGCGGCTGAGGATGGCCCTGCGTTGCGGGGCCGTTGCGCGCCGGACTTTGCGGCCCAGGTCGAGGACCTCGCCGTCGGTGTTCATGACCAGGCGGGTGAGGGTGGAGGTGTTGGCCAGACGGTGGATGTCGGAGACGGGCAGGAACTGTCCGGTGGCGAGCAGCAGTCCGGGCAGCCTCCGGCCCGAGATCAGCCCACCGGGCGTCACCCAATCAGAGACCCGCTCGCCCTGTGCCGGACCCGGCTCATCCCGCGCCATGCTCGGCTGGTCCCGCGCTGTGCTCGGCTCACCTTGGGCTGATCTCCGCCGATCCCATGCGGCCGCTCGTTCACCTCCAGTCGATGGCTGCTCATCTCGCACCGCATTCCGCTCATACCGGGACGATGTGCACTCATGCTGCGCCGTGCCCGGCCTCTCTCGGGACGGTGTGCGCTCATCCCATGTCAGTCCCGCCCCTGCTCCGGGGGAGGTCGGTTCATCGGGGGACGACGCCTGGTCATCCCGGGCCACGCCAAGCTCTTCTCGTACGGCGTGCACGCCCGGCACTCCGCCGGACCGAGAAGCGCCATCACTCACTGGCTCGCCGGGACATGCGGATTCAGCCGCGCCTGTTGCGGCACACGTGTCCTCGGCAGCGCCGACCTCGTCGGCAGTGGCGGCCTCGGACACGGCGACAGCGGCGAAACCTGGCGTGGCTGCTACCGCCGTGGTGGTGGCGCTCTCGGGGGTCGGGTCCGTCGCCGCAGATCCGGTCTCCGGAGCAGCGCCAGCCGTATTTGCGAGGACGCTCGCTCCCCTGACTGCCCCCTCTCCCGCTGCCTCTGCCGCTTCCGGTCCCGTTCTGGATTCCGTGCCCGCTTCCGGTCCCGTTCCTGTGCCCGCTGCCGCTTTCGTTCCGGATTCTGTGCCCGCTTCCGTGCCCGTTCGGGTTCCTGTTCCGGTGGTGGCGGCGCTGTCGTGGGCGGTTGTGTCCTGCAGCGCGGTTGTGTCCTGGGTGGTCGTGTCGCATGTGGAAGCACCGGGCGAGTCGTCCGGGAGGGACTCGGCGTTGACCAGCACAAGGAGTTCGGTGCCGATCTGCTGCTCCAGCACGGCGATCAACGTGTCAGCGTTCCGCACCCGCAGCGGCCGGTCATCACCCACAGCCCGAGGCTTGGCATAGGCGTCCAGCAGAC
>NZ_JADDIL010000151.1:0-6347 GCF_020826795.1 Microtetraspora sp. AC03309
AGGCTCTTGAACTTGGACATAGCGATTCTCCCCCGAAAAGGAATCGATTCCTCTAGACGCTCGAGCATCTCCGCCATCCATGCCGAAGAATGCCCCGGATAACCCCTGATAGGGCCATTTCCGCATTGTCTGGATCTCCGGAAATGTGAGACGGCAAACGGTGCTATGCGCTTCTTAGGCAGCTCTTGTCCTGCTATTGATCACGTCCCCGAGCCGGCCATCGTGAAGGCGGCGGCACCCTCGCGGCCGAGCCAGGTGGCGAAGTCCATCAGGCCCGGGTGCTCCTTGCGCAGCGCGTCGATGTCGGCGTGCCAGCCGCCGTGGTTGGCGAAGTCGTAGCCGGCCACGGCGTCGGCGCCGTGGCCGGCCAGCGCCTCGCGCGGAATATTCCGGTAGGTGATGGGCTGCCGCAGCGCCCGCTCCATGGCTCGGACGATCTGCGGCATGGTCAGCTCGTCGCCGGCCAGTTCGATCGTCCGGCCGGTGTACTCGGCCGGACGGGTGAAGGCCAGCGTGGCGAACGCGCCGATGTCGGCGGCCGCGACGAGCTGGATCGGCACGTCCGGCAGGACGACGTCGGTCAGGACGCCGTCGCGCACGCCCATCTGCGGGTGGACCTGGTTCTCCATGAAACGGACCGGCCGCAGCGCGGTCATGGGCAGCCCCAGGTCGCGGGCGTACCGCTCCAGGGCGTCCTTGGTCTGCCAGCGCGCGATGCCGTGCGAGGCGTCGGCCGCGCCGACGGAGGCGTACACGAAGCTGCGGACGCCGGCCGCCGCGGCGGCGTCGGCGACATTGCGGCCGTAGCGGAGCTCGTCATCGAGGGTGAAGCCGGGCGGCGTGCCAGGGTAGCCGAGGGTGGGCTGGACGCTGAAGACGCCGTCGGCGCCGCGGGTGGCCGCCTCGAGCGAGATGCGGTCGCCCATGTCGCCGCGGACCAGTTCGGCACCGGCGGCGGCAAGCGCCCGCGCGGCGGGGGTGCCGGGGTCGCGGACGAGAGCGCGGACCCGCTGCCCGGCGGCCAGCAGGCCGCGGGCCGTGGCGCCGCCCTGAGTGCCGGTGGCGCCGGTCACGAGAACGGTGATCATGTTTCCTCCCGATAGTGGGGTGTCGAGAGCGGGTCAGGTGTTGAGCAGGTGGTGGGTAAGGGCCGCGTACTCAGGTGGCTGGAAGCTCATGACATCTCCTAACCGGGGACTCTCCCCGGTTTTCGTCGGGTACGATACGGGGATAGTCCCCGTTTAAGCAAGCCCAGGAGGCGACGATGCGGGCCGACGCCCGGCGCAACTACGACCGGCTGGTGGCCTCCGCGCGGGCGGCCTTCGCCGAACTGGGGGCCGACGCGCCGCTGGACGACATCGCACAGCGCGCGGGAGTCGGCAACGCCACGCTCTACCGGCACTTCCCCACCCGGCAGGCGCTGCTGGAGGCGGTCTTCCGCGACCACATCGACGTCCTGTGCCGCCGGGCCGAGGAGTTGATGTCCGCTCCTTCGCCGGGCGTGGCGCTGAGGGAGTGGCTGGGCGCGGTGATCGCGCAGGGAAGCACGGAGCGTGGGCTGGCCGCGTCGCTGCAGGCGGCGCTGGGCGAGGATGGCTCGTCGTGCCGCGCGGCGATGTTCGGGGCGGCGCGGGGGCTGCTGGCGCGGGCACAGGAGGCGGGCGACGTCCGGACGGGCGTACCGGTCGAGCAGCTGTTCAAGCTGGTGAACGCCATCGCGCTGGTCACCGAGACGGAGCCGGATGCGGCCGGGCATGCGGCCACCCTGCTCGACCTGATCTTCCACGGCCTGACTCCGCGCCCGCTTCGCTGACCCCGCACCCTGAAGGCATAGGCCGAATCGCGCGACGCACGGCTATGCGCGCGACTCCCCACGCGTTCGACATGTCGAGTGCTGACGGTAGGCGAGAGCGGACCCGAAGGAGGCTGTCGACGCTGTCAACGGGGTGGAGTGTCACCGGACATTACGGGCTGGAAGCGGGATAAATGTCCAGCTGCACGGATGCGTTGTAGCAGTAGCAGGGGTCAACGGCTTCGATGGGCGGATACTCAGGGAAAGTCGCTTGCCCGCGGCCGATGATCCGCCCCTTTTTGTCTTTGATGACCGCGCGGACGGCCACCCGCGAGTAGTCCGTAGCCTTTCCCGGGAGATCGACGAAGCCGAGAGGGATCTGAATTTCGGCACTTAGGTCGGTTCCCTCGGCAGGCGTGGGGAAGCGGGAGGCGCCGGCAGGGAGCAAGTGTCTTTTCCGGCAGAAGTCACGTGCGTCACAGACTTCGTACGTGTTATCGGGGCTTACGATCGACCGATGCGCGGTGAGCTCCACGCCGCTGCCGGGGCACGGGCCGCAGTTGTGGGGGTGCTGAGTGCACCCAGACAGCAGCGTCACGCTCACGGCCGCGTACATCAGCACCCGGAAGCTCAGCGGTCGCGACGTGCCCTTTTCCCGCGTCGCCTTCATCACGCTTCCTCCGGCAGGTACATCAGGAGCCGATACGGGACAGTTTGGTGCAAGGCCGTTATGGAGGCGGCATTCGACGACCTGGTCGACGAGGTCGTGCCAGGCCGCCGATGCCCTGCGTCTCCCGTCTGCGCAGCCTGCGTTTCGGCGAGAGCCGCCCACAGCTCCCCATTGGACCAGTCGGTGCTCCAGGGCCGGGGGCGCAGCGCTCCCTCCCATGCGATCTGCAGGTCTTGATCGCTCCGTACGCCTGGAACAGATCGCTCACGAGCCGGGTGGTCGCGCGAGAGGTGCCGGGGTCAGCGGTGGTCGCGCCGCAGTACCGCGACCACGGCCGCGAGCGACAGGAGGAACAGCGGCAGTGCCGGGCTGGTGCCGAGCACCGTGACGTTGGTGACCGTGGCGCCGATCATCAGCGCGACAAGCCCGACCGCGGCCGCGCGGGCCAGCCGCGGGAGGAGTAGTCCGGCGGCGCCCGCTGGCTCGAGTGCGCCGATGACGATCCGCAGCCACTGGCCGGCGCCGATCTCGGCGAACATGGCCGTCATCTGCGCGGCGCCGAACAGCTTCAGCACCCCGCCGGAAGCGAACTGCAGAGCGAGTGCGACCTGGACGACCCAGGACAGCGCGGTACGAATGCGGCTGCGCCTCGAGGTAGCGGTCGTCGCGGTTGACATGGTGGTGGCGGTCACGGTGGTCTCCCTTGTGTGTGTGGTGCTTCACCCCCTCTGTCGGAGACGTACGGGCGGTCGCGACAAGTCAGCCGAGATCTTGTTCTTCGCGTGGCGACAAGGTTCAGCGCCGGGCGGTCTCTCTGGCGCTCTGTGCCTGCCGAGAACCTCATCCGTACAGGTCGAGCAGCATGACTTGCCCGCCCCGTTCGTCCCGGTGGCCGGCAGCCCGATAGAGCCCATGTACCGGCCGCCTACGGACTGAGTCCTGTACGCGGTCGCTGGCTGGTTAGCCCTGAACGAACAGTTACGCCGCTTTCATGGACCGCCACCGCACTTGCCCCATGACGCTTCCAACCATCGTCGACATACCAGTTGACGCTCTGTCTGGTGATTGATTCGGTCATCTTGTGCACTTCGGGCTGTTTTGATGAGGGCTCGGCACCCGAGCGCCTCGCCGGGGTCTCCGTGCACTCAGTCGAGGGTCAGGCCACCGCGCGGCTCCGATGGGCAATCAGCCGTCGAGCATCCCTCCCAGACGCCGACCTTCGTCAGCCCGTCGTTGGTCAGCATGAACACGCCGACCTGCACCTGCGACGGAAGCACGCACGCGTCGCACCACTCGGCGGGCTGCGGTTCGCCAGTGACGAGGCTGACGACGAACTCCCGTGCCATCACCTCTTCTCCAGAATGGCCTGGTCGGCGGTCGAGCCGATCAGCGCGGCGGCCACCGACAACTCCTGCAGCTGTGGCTCCTGCCGGCAGTCCGCGGTCCCGCCGTTTCGCATTCCGCGGGCCCGTACGAACAAGCTCACCCTCCGCTGACGGGCGGGGTGGTGGCCTACCCCAGAAGGCTGGGCTGGTCGATCACCCACAACCACGTGCCGTCGGGCTGGCGGCGAGCCACCTCGACAGTGACACCGCCATCGGCCAACCGCACCGAGGTGAGCACCAGGTCGTCGTTCCGCAGTGTGGGCTGCTGCCGGCCAGGAGTGAAAGTGAGCTTGTCCGCGACCAGGTGCTCGTACGCCTGGCGGATCTCCCCCCGGGCTCGTACGCCACCGACCCGGCCAAGCGCCGGCCGTACCCCGACACGCTGTTCCCCGTCGCCGCGTTCGACGAGTTCGTCAAGCAGGTGGTGCCGCGCTTCCGCGCCTACGACCGGTCCACCCAGGCCGGCTACGACGCGCTGGTCGCCAAGGTCGGGCCGAACGTGATCCTCACCCACAGCGCCGCCGGGCCGCTCGGCTTCGCCGCGACCATCGCCGCCCCCGACCACGTCCGCGCCCACATCGCGATCGAACCGTCAGGCGCTCCCGACCCGTCCACCGTGGACCTCGACCGGCTCCGCCCGATCCCGCATCTCATCGTCTGGGGCGACCACCTCGACTCGGACAGCACGTGGACCGAGCTGTACACCTCCACCAGGCGCTTCCACGACGCCCTGCGAAGGGCCGGTGGACGATCGACCTGGATCGACCTGCCGACCGAAGGCCGTCACGGCAACTCCCACATGATCATGATGGATCGCGACTCGCACAAGACGGCCCGCCTGATCACTTCCTGGCTGGACGCGCAACGTGAAGGGCTAAGCGTCAGGAGAAAGGTCTCACCGCTCGGCTGTCTTCATCCCATAGTGGTGACCATGCTGAACCAAGTAGCCGTCCTGTCCGACATTCACGGAGTCCTGCCAGCCTTGGAGGCTGTGCTCGCCGAACCGGACGTCAGCACCGCCGATCGCATCGTGCTCACCGGCGACATCACCGCCGGGCCGCAACCGACGCAGGTTCTCGACCTGCTGACCAGTCTCGGCGACCGCGTTATCTGGATCAGCGGCAACGCCGACCGCGAACTCCTTGAATACCGCCGGGGGCAACGCGACACGATCCCCGATCCGATCGCCCCCTGGGCAGCCGAACAGCTCCGGGAGGACCATCTCGACCATCTCAGCTCGTTGCCACGATCGCTGTCTCTGTCCGTGCGTGGCCTGGGGAAGGTGCTGTTCTGCCATGCCACCCCCCGTGACGATGAGGAGGTCGTCCTGGTCGACTCCCGCCTCGACCGCTGGAAGGAAGTCTTCAGCGGACTCGATACAGACATCCGCACCGTGGTCTGCGGCCACACTCACATGCCGTTTGTCCGCCTCGCCCACGGCCGACTTGTACTCAACCCCGGCAGCGTCGGCATGCCCTACGGAAGAACCGGAGCGCACTGGGGCCTCCTGGGCCCTGGCGTCGAACTGCGAACCACGAACTTCGACATCGAGGCGGCTGCCACTCGAGTCAGCCAGGACTCGTCCTACCCCGAAATCACCGAGTGGGCCGACTACTTCCTGCACGCTCGCGCGACCGACGCAGACGCCCTCGAAGCCTTCGCCCCACGGGACGGACGCGACCACACACCGTGACGCTCACCCCGTTTCCATGACAACGGGCAGTCGAACACCGACTACAGGATCAACGGTGCCTACCAATCTCAACCCCCGAGAACTTGGGGTCGAGACGGCCCAGGCAGACGGGATGACCCACGAGGCCCCCTCCTGACGAGGAGCGCGGGCGTCGCCGCGGCGGGCGTCACGTCGGGGAGATCCTCTTGGATCTTCGCCACGTAGTCCGGATGGAGGTCGGACCAGGAGGTGTCTTCGGGTTGGTGACCCTCGGTGCGCTCGTCAAGGGCGTTGGTCGGACTGGTCGACGACGCCGAGCGCGTTCTGCCGACCGCCGAGCGGGCCCTTGGGCTCGGGAACATGCGACGAGCCGCAAAGTAGCTGTGCGTGATGACGGTGACTGTGTGCCGGCCGGCTCGGGCCGGAGGCCGGCTTGCGGCCGGTGCGGTCGTAGCGCACCGCGTCGGAGTCGGCGTACCCAGCAGGGCCAGGGCGACCTTCTTCTTGCCGGACGCGCGGGTGATCGGGACCAGGCTGCCAACCGGAAGAAGAAGGGCAGTAAGGGTGGCCGGCCCGTCAGTCATGACGCCGGCCTCTACAAGGAGCGGAACACCGTTGAGCGCCTGATCAACACGCTGAAGGGCTGGCGAGGCATCGCCATGCGCTACGACAAGACCCCTGAGAGCTACCTCGCCGGTCTGCACCTTCGCGCCGCGATGATCTGGATCAAAGACCTCACCCGGGCCGCCTCTTGATCACAACTAGTGGCCCGTCACCGAATCTCGGCCGGGTAATTGATCTCCAGCGGTGAACCCGTCAGGCTGGCTG
>NZ_JADDIL010000152.1:0-6335 GCF_020826795.1 Microtetraspora sp. AC03309
GGTTCGAGTGCCGTACTCGCGGCGCCACCTCCATCACCGGGTCTCCCGCCGCCGCGAGTACGGCACTCGAACCCTTCCACGGGCAACACCAGAGCGGGATCGCGACGACGCCGCAGACGTACGCCGCCTTCCTCGGCCTGGACCTCCGTACCGGCGTCGACAAGGAGGCGCTCGGGCGGCTGATGAGGCTGCTCACGGACGACGCCCGCCGCCTGACCCAGGGACGGCCGGCGCTGGCCGACGTCGAACCCGAGCTCGCCGCCGATCCCGCCCGGCTGACCGTCACGTTCGGCTTCGGGCCGGGGCTGTTCACGGCGGCGGGGGTCGAGCACCTGCGGCCCGAGACCGTGGCGCCCCTTCCCGCGTTCAGCATCGACCGGCTGGAGAAGCAGTGGACCGGCGGTGATCTGCTGGTGCACATCGGCGCCGAGGACGGAGTCACGCTCGCGCACGCCCTCCGCATGATCGTGAAGGACGCGCGGGCCTTCGCCAAGGTGCGCTGGACCCAGCGGGGCTTCCGCAGGAGCCCGCAGGTCCAGGCTCCGGGGACGACGCAGCGGAACCTGATGGGCCAGCTCGACGGGACCGTCAACCCCGTGCCGGGGACGGCGGACTTCGATCGCGCGGTCTGGATCGGCGACGGACCCGAGTGGCTGCGCGGCGGGACGACGCTGGTGCTGCGCCGTATCCACATGGAACTGGAGACCTGGGACGCCGCCGACCGGGTGGCCAGGGAGTTCAGCGTGGGACGCCGCCTCGACACCGGCGCGCCCCTCACCGGCCACGCCGAGCACGACGAGGCGGACTTCGAGAAGCTCGGCGCGGCCGGGTTCCCCGTCATCTCGGAGTACGCCCACATCAGGCGGGCGCACGTTCAGGATCCCGGCATGCGGATCTTCCGCAGGACGTACAACTACGACGAGGGGATCACCTCCGACGGGAAGTCCTCCTCCGGGCTGCTGTTCGCGTCGTACCAGGCCGACATCACCCGGCAGTTCGTCCCCATCCAGCGGAAGCTGGCGGAGGCGGACCTGCTGAACGAGTGGACCGTCCCGATCGGCTCGGCCGTCTTCGCGATCCCGCCCGGTTGCGCGCCGAACGGGTGGGTGGGCGACGGTCTCCTCGGCTGAGACGCGCGGTTCCCGCCGGGGCACGACCTCTAGATCCAGCCCTGCCGGGAAGCCTGCACGCCGAGCTGGAAGCGCGTCTGAGCGCCGAGGATCTCCTGGAGCCTGGCGATCCTGCGGGCGACGGTGCGCTCGCTGACCCCGAGTTCGCGGGCGATCGACTCGTCGGTGAGCCCGGCGCTCAGATAGCTGAGCAGCCGCCGCCCCTCGGTGGTCGGACGGGCGTCGAGGTCGTTGGTCTCCACGGTGGCGGCGAGCGGCACCGCCAGTCTCCAGAAGGACTCGAATATCCCGGCAAGTCCGGTCATGAGTCCCGACGGCTGGACCACGATGGCGTGACGCGCCTGCGGGTTCCCGACTCCGAAGATCAGAACGGCCTCACGGTCATCGCCGATGAGCATGTGGATGGAGATGTCGGGGAAGACCCGGGCCTGCTCGCCGGCCTCGACACAGGTGCGCAGGGCGGCCAGGGCGGCGGGCCTGCGCAGGATCTCGGCTCCGTAGACGGCCCGGATGGTGACGCCGCGGGCCAGCGCCTCAAGGGTGCCCGCCGCCACCCGCGGGGTCTCGGAGGGACGGCCGACCGGCCCGAGGACGAGTGCCCGCACCTCACGCTCCGCCCGGTCGAGCAGCCTGCGCTGTATCGCCGTCGTGCCTTCGGAGGTGGTGACGGCCTCGAGGTAGCGCGCCGACAGCTGATGATCGTGCCAGAACCTGGCCAGGATGGCGGCGCTCTCCCTGGCCATGAGGGCCTCACGCGTGTGGCGGTCGGCGTACGCCTCCAGAGCGCTGAGAGGGGGCAGCGGAGACGCATATCCGTCCGCGACGGTGACCAGCCCCAGGGACTCCAACTCGGCCAGCGCCTGACCGAGCTCTTCGCGCGGCGTGGGCAGGGCCTCCACGGGGCTCGGACCGGCCTCGGCCAGGGCGAAGTAGATGGCTTCCGCCGTGGGCGAGACGCCGAGTGCCTGTAACGGCTTCACCGTGTTGCTCACCTTTCCCCAAGCGGATCGAGGATCCAACCGCAGCTTCGCCTGAAACTCGAGCGGTTCCGGTCGCATGTCATATTCCGGACATGCCGGATCCTGACATATTTGGAATATTCACAATCCTTGTCAAGATCAGGAAACTTGCGCCAAGTGCTTTCATCTCGAAGGAGCCACCTTTGCGCAAGCCTTTGGCCCTGCTGGCCGCCGCCGTTGTCGCCGCCACCTTCGCGATCAGCGCCCCGGTCTCGGCGCAGGCAACCTCCCCCACCGCCGCCCTCGAGGGCGCCATCAACTCCCTGCACGTCGACGACGCCACCAAGGCCCGCTACCTCGAGAGCGTCAAGGCCCTGCCGGCCGACTGGCAGGAGCGCGCCGCACGGTTCAAGGCCAGGCTCGGCGTCACCGACTCGGCCTGGAACGACGTGGCGCGCAGCGCCATCGACCCGAACGACTACCAGTGCGGCGACACCACGCTGACCGCGTGGCTCGACGCCCGGCTCGAGGGCGCGGACTTCGGCACGATCCTGATCGTCGTGCTGCTCGGCGGCCTGGACGTTCCCGCCTACGACGCGCTGCTCTTCAAGTCGGCCGACGAGCCGCAGAGCTACGGCGAGAACGGCGAGTACACCACGACCGTCACCCACGAGATGCGCGACCTGAAGCGGTTCTGGGACATCACGTCCGACGACATCCGCGACGTGGCGATGCACAGCGACGCGCTCAAGGATGTCGGCCGCACCGCCCGCGTCCTCGAGGTGCTGTGGGGCCTGCCCGCCGGTGGGGGCACGGGCCTGGCCGAGCTGCTGACCGAGACGCTGGCCGAGGATCCGGTGCTCAACGCGGACAACCCGATCTTCACCTTCAACGCCTTCGCCTTCACCGCGGAGGGAGACCCCGACCCGGTCGTGCAGGGCCTTCCCGACAAGATCGTCATGGGCGACGGCATCATGAAGGGCATGGCCGCGATCGGCCTGGGCGACGTGGCCACCAAGTCGATCCTGGCCCACGAGTTCGGCCACCACGTCCAGTACGAGGACAACCTCTTCGACAGTCCGCTCACCGGTCCCGAGGCCACCCGCCGTACCGAGCTCATGGCCGACGCCTTCGCCGGTTACTTCCTGACCCACAAGCGCGGCGGCACCCTGAACGCCAAGCGCCTGCTTCCCGCGGTTCAGTCCTTCTTCGAGGTGGGCGACTGCTCCTTCACCAGCGACGGTCACCACGGCACGCCGAACCAGCGGCTGGCCAGCTCCTCGTGGGCCGTCGACCTGTCCCAGGACGAGCAGAAGAAGGGCCACATCATGCCCTCGCTGACCTTCGCGAGCCTGTTCGACGCCCAGCTGCCGATCATCGTCAAGCCGGACGCCCAGTAGCCCGCTGACCTGAGGGGCCGGTCTTCGGACCGGCCCCTTTTCAGGACCGGAGCCGGGAGAGGAGCGCGGCGCTTCCCTCCTCCAGATGGCGCAGGCCGAGGCGACGGTGGAGTGCCACGGCCCGCTCCGCCTGCGCCACCGCCTCGCCGGTACGGCCCAACCGGGCCAGGAGCAGGGCCGCCACGTCGTGCATCGCCCCCCACGAGACCGCGCCTGTGCCCATGATGACGAACTGGTCGGCGATGGGCAGGACCTCGGCGAGCATCGCCTCGGGGTCGGGACGGCCCAGCTTCGTGGCGACCAGCGCCCACTGCCAGACCGTGAACTGCCACGCCCAGTCCCGCTCGATCCTGGTACCCCACTGGTCGACCATGCGGTGGGCGAGCTCCTCCTCGCCGGCCTCGACCGCCGCGAGGACTGCCGTGGGACGCAGCAGCCGGTGCGAGGGATCGGCGGCGAGCGCGGCCAGCTCGTCGAGGTGCACGCCGTGGCGGCCCCGCGCCCAGTCGAAGAAGAAGCGGCACAGTATGTCGATCGCGCCGGCACCCCACAGGCTGGTGCGATGGTGCCCCGTCACCGCCGTGCCGCCGAACCGTTCGACGTCGGCCCACCGGCCGTCGAGCAGCGCCCGCCCGGCCGCGGCGTAGTTGACCTGCGCCTTGATCTCCGGCATCCGGATCTCGTCGGTGATCCGCAGGCAGCGGGCGAGCTCCGCGTCGTACTCCGGGAACCGTCCCGACCTGAACAGCGACGGCATGCGCAACAACCGGGCGATCACCTCCCAGGCCAGCGGCAGCCGCGGCAGGGTCAGCATCTCCTCCACCGCGCGCAGCCGATCCTCCTCCCAGTCGGGAGTCCACGCGGCGACGGCGTAGTTGTTGAGCGTCCGGGCGAGCAGCAGATCGTCACCGATCCGCCGGGCCAGGGCCACCGCCTCGGCCGTGTACTGCCGCCCCTCGGCGCGGCGATCCCCGTAGTACAGCTCGACCCCGAGGGTGCCCAGCAGTTCCGCGCGCCGGACGTCGTTCACTCCCGTCGGCGCACCCTCCGTGCCCAGCGCGCCGGCCGCGGGGGCCAGCCGCCGGAGCTGCTGCTCCACCAGGGCGACCATGCGCTCGTCCACGACCCCGTACGCGCGCCAGTACCAGAGGGTCACGCCGCCGAAGACGGTGGCCGCCTCCACCACCGCGTCGTCGTCGCCCAGATCGGTCGCCAGAGCCACCGCCTCGTCCAACGCCACGCGGCCACCCACGACGTCTCCGGTCACCCGCCGTGCCCGGCCCAGCTCGATGAGCAGCGAGCAGCGCCGGGCGGTGAAGCCCATCCCCGCCGGATCCAACACGGCGAGCGCCTGCTCCCAGAAGAGGACCGCCTCGTCGTACGCGAGGTGGACGGCGGCCTGCCGCGCCGCCTCCGTGGCGTACGAGACGGCCTTCGCCGCACCGCCGACGCGCGCGGCGTTGCTGAAATGGTGCGCCAGCACGGGCAGCCGCGAGGACAGGTCACCCCGGTAGCGGTTCTCGATCGCCTCACCCACCCTGGCGTGGATCTGCGCCCGCTGGAGCCGGGTGAGCCCGGCGTAGAGGGCGTCCCTGACCAGGGCGTGCGAGAACCGGTAGTTCCAGCCGTCATCCGTCTCCGCCAGCAGGCCGGTCGCCACCGCCGGTTCGAGCAGCGTCATCATGCGCGCGGCTCCGATCCCCGTGGCGGCCTCCAGGACGTCCGCGTCGACGTCCTTGCCGATCACGGCGGCGGCGCGGAGCAGGGCCTGGGTGTCCTCGGGCAGCCGGTACACCCGCTGGGAGATGACGTCACGGACCCCGTCGGGTACCGCGATCGACCGTACGTCGTCGGCGGCCACGCTCCGCGCCGGGCGGTTGCTCGCGAGCAGGCGCAGCAACTCGCGGAGGAAGAGCGGGTTCCCGCCGGTCCGCTCGTGCAACGCCTCGGCGAGCGCGCGGTCGCGTTCGTACGCGGCGGTGATCGTGGACTCGCCCGTGCCTCTCAGGACCCTCGCACCGCGCACGTCGTCGGCGCTCACGGCACTGCTCACGGCGTCGGGATCGGTCTCCGCGCCGAGATCGGCCCCGGCGTCGGCGAGATAGTCCATGACCTGCTCGGGAGTGAACGCGCCGACGCTCATGCGTTCGGTGCCGCGATGGCGGGTGAGCTCCCCGAGCGCCTCGGCCAGCGGCGCCGCGGCGTCCGGCCCGTTCGGCCGCATGGTGACGAGCACGAGCAGGGGCAGCCGGTGCAGGTCGCCTCCGAGGAAGGTGAGCAGCTTCAGCGACGCCGCGTCCGCCCAATGGAGGTCGTCGATGATCAACATCAGCGGTCCGCTCTCGGCGCGGCGGGCCAGCGCCCGGCCGATGGCGTCGTGCAACAGGAACCGGGCCGTGTCCGGGTCCGTGACACCACTGGCCGCGCCGGTGCCCGCATCGCCCTCGCCGGTCAGGCTGCCGGCCAGGTCGGCCAGGTCGTCGCCGCCGTCGCGCAGGGCTTCCAGCACCTGGATCCAGGGCCAGAACGCGGGAGCGCCGCTTCCCTCCAGGCACCGGCTCCACGCCACGTCCACGCCGCGGCCCGCGGCCAGTTCGGCGGCCCCGTCGGCGAGCCGGGTCTTGCCGATGCCCGCCTCGCCGGTCACCAGCAGCAGTCCTCCCGAGCCGCGCCTGGCGTCGTCAAGCCGCTCGGCGATGCGGCGCAGGTGCGGCTCCCTGCCGACCAGGCGGGGTGGTTCGGCGGCTCCGGCCGCGCCTTCCACACCCGCTGCGCCCGCCCCGGCAGCGCCCGTCCCGGTTCCCGTCCCCGGCCCGTACTGCGGGGGAGGGCCGGCAGGCGCGGAC
>NZ_JADDIL010000153.1:0-6275 GCF_020826795.1 Microtetraspora sp. AC03309
CATAAGGAGTCTGGCCCCGCGTCATCCGAGGCGAGGCCAGAACGCAAGATCTTCAGTGATCTTCTAGATGATTGAGTCCAAGGGCTTCGGTCGCGCTCAGTGGTCGTAGGCGATCAGGGAACGCTTGATCGGTTGTCCGGTCTTGTCGTTGTGCCAGATCGCGGCAGTCAGTGCCAGGGTCCGTGTCAGTACGCGGATGATGACACCGGCAGGAGTACGGGCACCGTGTCGTTCCAGGTCGAGCTGACCCTTGAAGGTCTGGTTGATCGACTCGATGGTCTGCCGCAACGGCTTGAACAGGCGTGCTCCGGCCCGCTCGGGCTCGCCCTTTCGGGCCGGGCGCAGCAGTCCAAGCCGGTATCGACTCCGTCTCGGTCACGCCTGACAGCTTCTTCGCGGTCAAGACCAATGTCTCCGAGGCAGAACGCGAGACCGGTCCGGCGGGCAACGACGAGGCGAACCGGGGCCGGATGGGAAAGGGCTCCTGATAACGGGTGCCGAGCTCTCCCGGCCTGCGGGCGGCCGATCTTGGCGAAGAGTTGAGATCGACATGAGCGTGAACGCCGATCCGAGGCGGTACGAGAGGGGTGCCGGGTGTGCCGGTGCCAGGCCCCCGGCATCGTCGTCGGATACGCGCAGGACGCCACCGACTGCCCGGTGTACGCGCCCGCTCAGCCGCAGCTGGGACCGGGGACCATCCGTGAGGAGCCAGGCCGGCGAGAAGGTCTGCTGGCACTCCGGGCGCAGCGCCTGGACGCAGGCCGCGAGGGGGCGAGCACAGCGATAAGGGGGACGGCGGAGCCGATGGAGCGTCCAATCGTCGTTGGTGTTGATGGGTCGCAGGGCTCGCTGGAGGCCGCCGCGTGGGCCGGGGCCGAGGCCGCACTGCGCGGCGCGCCGGTCCGGATCGTGCACACGGCGCTGCAGTGGGACTATTACGTCCCGCTGGTCCCGCAACCCGATCCGTGGAGCGCCGCGGTGGCCGAGGCCGCTCAGGAGATGCTGCAGGAGGCCACCAACCGGACTCGCGCCGGCCATCCGGGCGTGCAGGTCAGCACAGAGCTTGTCCAGGGAGGGCCGTCGGAGGCACTGGTCGCTGTCGCGGAGGAGGCGCAACTGATCGTCGTCGGCAGCCGGGGACGCGGCGGGTTCGCCGGGCTGCTGCTGGGATCGGTGAGTTGGCAGGTCGTCTCACGGGCGCGATGCCCCGCCGTTGTCGTCCGAGATCCGCACGCCCGCCCCACCGGGCAGGTCGTCGTGGGTGTCACCGGCAGACCCGACCAGGGGCCGGTCCTGGATTTCGCGTTCCGGGAGGCCGAGCTGCGCGGCGCGGACCTGCGTGTCCTGCACGCCTGGACCCGCCCCGCCGGAATCGGGCCCGGTGGCACGTCACCCCTGCCGTACGACGTCGAGGCTGTGGGCAGGGAGGAGGAGGTCCTGCTGGCCGAGAGTATCGCGGGATGGCGGGACCAATTTCCCGATACGCGCCTGATTCAGCAAGTCGTGCACGAACATCCGGCCAAGGCGCTGATCGACGCGTCGGCAGACCACGACCTCACGATCGTAGGGGCGCATGGCGGGGCCCGTGCCCTGCTCGGCTTGGGATCCGTGGCGCATGCGCTCGTGCACCACGCACGCGGCCCGGTCGCCGTCGTGCGCCACTAACTGTGTCCGGTGGCAAGCCCGGACGCTTGGCGGAGCCCATATCGCTGAGGTGAACGGGACCTCTAACCGGGGAGCTTCCCCTGCGCATCAACGGCCGCCGGGCCGGCGGCTTCTGCCCCTGGCCGACCTTCGACGATCACGACGTTCTCGTCCGCCATGCCGAACGGACTGCCGAGGTCAGGGGCCGACGCGGTACGGGCGCATCATCTCGTTGTCCTCGTGCTCCAGGATGTGGCAGTGCCAGACGAACAGGCCCGGCCGGTCGAATACGGCGACGATCCGCGTGATCTCCTGCGGGTAGGCGATGACGGTGTCCTTCAGTCCGGCCTCCCAACGCTCCGCGGGACGTGGGGCGTCACCGAATGGCTGGCGCCCGACGACCCTGAACTCCACCTCGTGGACGTGGATCGGATGCGCGTCCCTGGTGAAGTTGTGAAACTCCCACGTCTCTGTGGCGCTGACCTCGGGGTTCTCCGTCACGGGATCGGACCACATCTGTGCCCTGCCGGTGCCGTCGGCCGTGCCGAGGAGTACAGCCGATGATCCCCCGCCGGGGATGGCCGCCGACATGTGCTCGAGCAGGGCGAGCTTCCGAGTCCGGGTCGCCGCGCCGATCGGCGGCACCGCCGGAAGGGTGAGCTGGCCGGGGGGCACGGTCGTGTCCCGCCCGGCGAGTGGTCCTACGACGAACTTCATCACCTGTCCCGTGACGGCGGGGTCGGCGGGCGCGGCCGCGGAGCTCCCGTTGAAGGCCCCGTCGGGGGCCTCGTTGATCAGGTAGAGCTGTGTGCCCTCCCGCGAGCCGGTGAAGTCGACGATCACGTCGGCCCGCTCGGCCGGCGCCAGCAGCAGCGTGCCAAGTTCCACAGGGACCGGCAGGAAGCCGCCGTCCCCTCCGATCTGCCAGAAAGGCAGCGCCGCGGCCACCGGGCGCTTCCCCCGAGGGTTCGCCACGATCTTGAGTTTAAGGAAGCGGGAGTTGCAACCGTTGAGGAACCGTAACCGGAAACGGCGCGGTTCGACCGTCAGGACCGGCCAGGTCCGACCGTTCGCCATCATGGTGGTGCCGTAGAACTCTGGATTCCAGATGGGTGGTACGTCGCTGCCCGGGATGTATGGCCCGGCGAAGTGGTCGAAGGCGGCGCGGCCCCCCGGGTAGAGGAGCGAACCGTCCGCGGCGAACGATCGGTCCTGAATGACGATGGGTATCTCGTAGTGCTTCGTGCCGCTTGGGTCGCCGAGCGTCGGCGCGGGACCCGGCAGCACACCGGCTGGGAGGTCCTCGGTGCCGCCGCGTAGCAGGTAGAAGCCGGTCAGCCCCGCGTACACGTTGAGCCTCGTGATTCCCAAGGTGTGGTCGTGGTACCACATCGTGGCGGCCCGCTGGTCGTTCTCGTAGCGGAACACCGCGGCGCCCGGCCTCCAGGAGATGCCGTACCCGCTCGCGAACGCTTCCGCGTAGTCGGCGTACTTCGACCCTTCGGTCGCGTAACCCGGCGGGACGTTGCGCGCCGCCGGCAGGTACCACGCCTCGGGGAAGCCGTCGCTGTGCTCCGCGTTGCGCCCGCCATGGAGGTGGGTGACGATCGGCACCGGCCCGCGATAGCGGTCCGGGGTCGCGATGAACGACGGGCGCGAGTCCCGCCCCGCGACCCCGCCGGCGGGGTTGGCCCAGTGCAGCGTCGGGTCCACCGGAAGCAGGTGCGGGAGCGCGTCGCCGTTGCTGTCCGTCAGCTCGTTCACCCAGGTGACCTCCACGGGGCGGCCGAACTTCGCCTCCAGGGTGGGGCCCGGCGAGCCGAAGGTCTCCGGGTGAAGTACCGATCCATACCCCCAGACGGTGGTCGGCGGGCTGCCGGGCGGCAGGATTTGCTGGCGGAACTGCCGGACGCCGATGGTGTAGCGGTCCACCACGCCGCCCGCCGGGGAGAGCGGGGGCATCACGGGCGGAACCGCCAGCGGCGTGACGTACTTGTCGATCGACGCCGGATCCATCATCCCGTCCGGCACCGCACCGGGCCGCCATGCCGCGGCGCCCTCCAGGAGAAGCGCTCCGGCTCCGCCCATGCCGGCCTTCAAGAACTGCCGCCTCGTGATCATGCGCCCCCCTGCGGTGGCCCAAGGGACCCGATTCCTCTGTTACTACCCGTCGTCGCCGGTCCTCCGGACGATCACACGGGAGGTACGGCGCAATCGGGTCCTGAGCCGGTCACCGAGCAGACGGATGGAGGTCGGCGGGTCGGCCGCTCCCGGCGGATCCGGACCTGGTCCGGACCGATGCACGCCGATTCCGTGGCCGATCCGGGCCATAGGCGACCCGATTGGACCTGGGACCCGCGAGACCAGGGGCTTAGGGCCCTAGCTGCGGTGTTTTCAGGAGCGCAGCGTGGTTGAGAAGGGAGATTTCCAATGCCGAATCTTGGTGTCGCCATCGTGCGGCAGTATGAGCGCGGCGTGGTGTTCCGGCTGGGTGAGGTCCGCAACGTCCGCGAGCCTGGGCTGCGCTTCATGATTCCGCTGGTGGACCGGATGCGGAAAGTGAGCCTGCGCACCGTGACCATGCCCATCCCGTCGCAGCAGATCATCACCCGCGACAACGTCTCCATCGGCGTCGCCGCGGTCGCGTACTACCGCCGCGTCGACCCGGTGAAGTCGATCGTCGAGATCGAGAACGTGGAGGCCGCCGTCGGCCAGATCGCGCAGACGACAGTCCGCAACGTCGTCGGACGCTCCCTGCTGGACCAGGTCCTCACCGACACGGAGAAACTCAACGAGTCGATCAAGCAGATCCTCGACCGGATCACACAGCAATGGGGCGTGTTCGTCCTCCTCGTGGAACTCAAGGACATCGAACTGCCGCCGACCATGCAGCGGGCGATGGCCCGCCAGGCCGAAGCCGAGCGCGAGAAGCGAGCGAAGATCATCGCGGCCGAGGGCGAGGCGCTGTCCGCCGGACGCCTGGCGGAGGCCGCCGACGTCATGGCCGACCACCCCATCGCGTTGCAGCTGCGTAACCTGCAGGTACTGAGCGAGATCGCCGTGGAGCACAACTCCACGATCGTGTTCCCCGCCCAGTTCCTCAGCAGCGTCCGCGCGGTGAAGCGGTTCGTGAGCAAGGAGCGCCCTGAACACGCCGAGGCTCCGACGCTCGTGCCTTGAAAACTCCTGACGCGACGAGCCGACGGACACCGGGTGACCGGCGGTGTACCGGGAGCAGTGTGAGCGCCGGAGATCTCGAGTACCTCGGAGGAGAGGGCGATGGAGCGCCGGGACTGTTTGCTTTCGGGGGGCCGATTTTGAACGTGCTGTCGGCCTGTCGCTTTCCAGGCCCGCCGTACGCGCAAGGTCGGGACGGGCTTGCCGAGGGCGCCGATGTCGCGTACCTGCAAGGCGGCGAGTTCCGCGTAGCGCAGGCCGGTGCCGAATTTCAAAGATCATCCGTGGTCTGGTGATCCCACGGTGAGCCCATGAAGATCAAAACAGTGAGTGATGACCAAGGGATCCTCCGGTCAGGGGCGATACAAGCGTGGAGCGGGTGGTGGGAATCGAACCGTCACCCGCCACTCGTCACGTCACTCGCCACGCATGTCGGCGAGCGCCGACTCGAAGGCGTCCATCTCGCGCTCGATCCGGCCGAGCCCGGCGGACGGCAGCCACGCCATCACGCGTGACACCCCGGCCTTCTCGCACTCCTCCAGCACGGCGGGATCCGAGGGGGCCGACAGCATCACGATCCGGATGAGCCTGCCCGCGTCGTCCGCCCGGCCGAGCAGTTCGGGGACCCGCTCCAGGACGCCGGGACCGTAGTTCGGCAGCCAGGCGTCGCCGTACGCGAGGACGCGGTCGAAGACGCGGGGACCGGTTCCGCCCACCAGGATCGGCGGGTACGGCTGCTGGGCCGGTTTGGGCCACGACCACATCGGGCCGAACGACACGAACTCGCCGTGGTACTCGGCGTCGCCGTGCGTCCAGATCCGTCGCATCGCCTCGATGTGCTCCTTCATCACGGCGAACCTGCGGGCGGGATCGACCCCGTGATCGCGGATCTCCGGATCGTTCCAGCCCGCGCCCACGCCGAGCTCGAACCGCCCGCCGGTGAGGGTGTCGACGCTGGCCACCGCCTTGGCGAGCGCGATCGGCTCGTGCTGCGGGATGAGGCAGATCGCGGTGCCCACCCGCAGCCGGGTCGTGGCCGTGCCTGCGGCCGTGCACGCCACCAGCGGGTCGTGGGTGTGCCAGTATCTGCGCGGCAGCGGCCCTCCGTCCGGCCCCAGAGGCGTGGCGCCGGTCACCGGGATGTGGGTGTGCTCGCTGAACATCAGCGCGACGTGGCCCCGTTCCTCGACCACCCGGGCGAGCGTGGCGGGATCGACGGCGTCGTGCGTGGCGAAGTAGCCAAAGCCGGAGTCCATCGCCCCAGCGTAAGCCGGAGGACGAGCATGGCCCGGGGGCGACACTCGGCACATCCGCGCAGGTCCGGCCGTGTATCGGTGCTCTCCCTGCCCCCTGGCGGCACGTGCGCCGCCGGGTCGCCGTCGCCCACCACGACGACGCGCCGCCGCCTGTCAGTTCGCGGGGACCGGGTCCTCGGCGGGGAAACGGGCGGGGAG
>NZ_JADDIL010000154.1:0-5921 GCF_020826795.1 Microtetraspora sp. AC03309
GGCCGTAGACGCCGAAGGGGAACCCCTCCACGGCGTCCGACCACGCGAGCGCGGACCCGGCCGGGTCGGCGTCGACCAAGGCGACGTCATGCCCACGCCGGTGCAGGGCGTACGCCAGCAGCACGGACGTGGTGGTCTTGCCCGTGCCGGGCTTGAGGTTGGTGAGAGCGATGGAGAGCTGCATAGAGCTACTGAATCACGGGTGTACGGGATCACGGAGCATGACAAGGGCCCGCCAGGAGCGTCCTGGCGGGCCCTTTCGTGAAGGGGGCGGGGCTAGTCGGTGCTGACGGGCTGGGGCCGCATCTCGTTCAGCAGGTCGCCGGTCATGTCGAAGCCCGACTGGATGTAGGAGAGCGTTTCGCAGATCTGGTCGGCCGTGCTCTGGTCGACCAGCGCGCGGACTTTGGCGGGCCAGGTGGCCGCCGCGTGCTCGAACTGGGCCTTGATGCCCTCGGACAGGGCGTCGGCGATCTCCTGCCGGTCCGGCTCCGGCAGGCGGCTGTCCCAGTCGTCAATCTCGAAGACTCGCTCCATCGCGGCGTCGTAGCGGGTGGCTGCCTCGGTGTGGTTCATGTGTGTCTCCTTCGGTGACGTGGTGTCTCGCTGGTCCAGTTGGGGTGAGTGAGTGAGTGAGGGGGCGGGGCTACATCTCGCGGAGGATCTGGCGCATCCGGTCCAGGCCCGCGTCGACGTCGGCGAGCAGCTGCTCGGCCTGACGGATCCGCGCCCATTCGCCGGCGAGGGCCTGGCGCTCGATGTCGAGGAGCTCTCGCTCCAGGTCGGTCATCGCTGTCATGCTGGAGACCTCCTGATCTCGTCGATTGGGGTGGGCGCGTGCCGCGTGGTTTGGTCTTGGTGGATTGGCCACGCTGGTACGCGCCCCTCGGGGGTCAGCGCGTGAGCGTCAGGACGGCGTACTTGGTCACGGTCGGCACCGGCTCTCCGGCGGCCTGGTGCTCGCCCGCGTGCCTGGTGGCCGCGGACCGGGCGCCGCGCTCGGTCCGGTAGTTGCTGCCGGTCCACGGGCAGTCGCCGCAGCGCCAGGCGTAGTCACGGCGGTGCGGGTTGCCCCAGACATCCACGCCGAAGCCCCAGATGATCGCGTGCTTGGGGATCTCGACGGTCGCGGCGAGCCGCTTGACGAGGTCGGTGAGGCGGGCCGGGTCGCCGTCGACGGCCTGGGTGAAGTGGAGCCGGGCGGTCTCAAGATCGGCGTCGCCGATCGAGGCGGTGATGTCGTCGACCGCCTGGGCCAGGGTGTAGGTCATCTCTCCTCCGTGGGGGTGGCTAGTTGGTGCCGGTGCGGCGGGTGCAGTCGGCCGGGCAGTCCGCGCACAGGCTCGGCTTGGACGCCGTGGCGCCGCCGTGGCCCTGGCCGTCGACGTTCCACATGTGCTCGCCGGTGCGCGGGGCCTCGGC
Organism: Microtetraspora sp. AC03309; assembly: GCF_020826795.1. Taxonomy (NCBI): domain Bacteria; kingdom Bacillati; phylum Actinomycetota; class Actinomycetes; order Streptosporangiales; family Streptosporangiaceae; genus Microtetraspora; species Microtetraspora sp. AC03309. Next base: position 1,423 of record NZ_JADDIL010000154.1, read on the forward strand.
CCGGCGAAGGTCCTCGGAGTGGACCTGGCGGAACAGCACGCCGATCTCCTCGGCCATCGCGACGAGTCCGGCGTGCGCCTTGGCGAGGTCCTCCAGGGCGTCGAGCACGACGGGGTCGATCGGGTACTCGCCGTCCAGGCGGCGGCTGTAGGTGCGCAGCGCGTCGGCGGTGAAGCCGTCCACGGCCGCGATCTCATCGAGGTCGGCGGCGACCTGCCACATGCTGGCGGGGGCGTAGCCGGCCGCGACCGCGGCGAGTTCGGCGGCGGCTGCGGCGACGGGGTTGACGGTCATCTCTCCTCCTGGGTGTCCGGGTGTCCGGGTCGATGGATGGGGGGTGAACGGCTGTGGAGAGCCCCGCAAAGGGGGTCTGGCGGCCCCGGACACCCCCCGTACGGGTGGCGTTTTCCCTGTTCAGGTGGCGTCCGGGGCGGATGTCCGGGGTCTGGCGGGTGTCCGGGGCCGGATATCCGGGGGGTTGTCCGGGGGTCAGGCGGCGGGCCAAGTGGCGACCTCGGCCGGGACCTCCAGCTCGCCGGAGGCGATCCGGGCGGCCGCGGCCTCCAGGTCCTCACGGGCGTAGCCACGCCGCTCGGCACCGCCGCGCAGGAAGGCGCGCGGCAGGGTGGTGACCTCCAGCGGGCGCAGCAGCGCCGCGAGGGCCAGGACGTCGATGCCGAGCGCGGCGGCCAGGGCCTCGCTGTGGATGCGGGTGTCGTTGCCGAACGCGGCCAGGGCGCGGCGCAGCAGCTCCGGGATCGGCCGGATGGGCGCGGCCGGGGCGGCGGTGACCGCGTGGATCTGCTCGGCCCGGAGCAGCTCGCCACGGCGCGGCATCGGCAGGTCGGGCCACTCAGCCGCGCTCGTCATCGCGCGGGGGGCGGGCTTGCCGGTCATCTCCCGCAGGTCGGGCCAGGCGGAGGCGTCCGTGCCACACGCGACGGCGGTCAGACGCCGGGACGGTGCGGCCGGGGCGGCGGGCGTGGTGCGCGGCCCATGCTGCGGCGCCGGGGCGGGGGCCAGGTCGTCGCCCTCGGCCGGGTGGGTCAGGGCCGGGTCCCAGATGACCGGGTTGCCGCGATCGTCGGTCACGCCGGGCAGCTCGATCGGGCGGGGGCGGCGCAGGTGGACGCGCTGCTCAGGCGTGGAGAACAGCCACCGCATCCGGGAGTAGCGGGTGGCGTAGGCGTAGCCGGCGGCCTCCACGCTGGGCTCGTCCAGGTTCGGGCGGGTCCGGCTGATCGAGGCGCTGGCGGGGTGGATGTCGCGGGCGGGCTTCATCCGGTACGCCTTCCACGTGCGGATCTCGTCGTTGCCGAACACCCTCACGAAGCCGGACCCGGGACCGGCCAGGTCTTCCACACTCGCGCCCTGGGCCTGCTCGTACAGGAAGGTGATCTCCTTCTGCGCGCAGCCCGCCATCATGATCCGGTTGTGCAGCAGGGACAGCAGGTCGGTCGACAGGGTGGTCGAGATCGAGCGCAGCGCCGAGACGAGCACCTGGCACGCCTCCGCGCGGCCGATCCGGGCGATCTCCTCAATCGAGCTGCGGATCTCCTTCTGCAGCGGGTCCCGCACGGTCGGGGCCAGGACCTCGAATCCCTCGTCCAGGATGGTGGTGATCTGCGGGACCTCGTGGTCGACGGGCAGCTTGTCGTCGTCGGCGAGCATCCGCCGCTTGCTGTAGGCGGTCTTGCGGGCCTTGGCGATCGCGACCTCGGCCGCCGCCATCAGCAGGGCCTCCTCCGCGCAGGGGGCGGCCCAGTCGATCGCGGGCCGCTCGATCTCCCCGTCCAGCCAGGCCCGTAGCCACGGCTGGGAGACGCCGCCGCCGTTGAGGTCCATGTGCCACACCAGCCCATCGACGCATCGGCCCAGCTCAGCGGTGATGGTGTGCAGGGTGCCGGTCTTGGCGCTGCCGGTCGTGCCGACCACGATCGTGCGGGGCTGGCGGACCTGCAGCCGCATCGGCTCGCCGTTGCGGTACTCGCCGATCGTGATCCCGTCCAGCACCGAGCGGGGGCTGTAGTCGCCCGGGTGGTCGATGTCGGCGGCCAGCCGGTTGACGGTGGCGACCTCCAGCCACACCGTGCCGCGCAGCTGCCCGGGACGCGGCGGCAGCACCTCCACGCCGCACCCCTGCGGCAGGCGGGCGTCGTTGGCCATCCCCTCGGCGGCGTTGGCGAGCTGGGAGGCGGTCGCCCCGCCCTGCGGCAGCATGACCAGCAGCGAATACCCGGTGCCGGTCGGCCACTCGCGGACCTCGGCGATCTCCACGGCCAGCCTGCAGCAGCGGCGGATGCGGCGGGTCCACTCCTCGACCAGGGCGACGTGACGGCGCGGCACCAGCGCCGTGCCCGGGGCGGACGGGCGGCGGGCGGTCCCGGCCTTGGAGACGGCCGCGCGGCCGAGCGGGGCCAGCAGTCCGGCGGTCACCGCGCCGATGCCCCACACACCCCACGCGGCCTGGCTCCACAGCCCGGCGGCCAGGGTGTAGGTCAGCCACGATCCGGCACCGAGCCAGCAGCCCAGCCGGTACAGCAGGCCCGGCGTCGGGTGGGCCAGGTGAGCCGAGCGCACGACGGTGGCCACCGCGCCGACGGCGGTAGCGGCGCCGCCCCACAGCGGGTGGATCGCGGCCAGGTCGCCGGCCACCGCGATCGCGGCCAGGCCGAGCGCGCCCTGCCCGGTCGCCACGATCGGGCCGCGCGAGGCGAGCGACCAGTCAGCCTTGCGGGCCTCACTCTTGCGTGCGGTGGTCTTGGTGGTGGCCATCAGCGTCTCCAGTCCGTCAGTTCGTGCAGTTCAGATGGGGTCTGAGGGGTGCGGGTCGGTTCCGCCCGGCGCCCCGACCGGCGTTGGCCGGGGCGCCGTACGCAGCCTCACCCGAGGTCGGGTCAGACGTTCCAGGCGGCTTCGTTCACGCGGGGGGCCTCCTCGCGCTTGAGGTCTTCGGCGTGGATGCGGCGGAACAGGGGGCCGATCTCGTCCGCCATGGCGACGAGCTGGCCGTGCGCGGCGTACAGCTGGCCCAGGGCGTCGATCACGACGGGGTCGATCGGGTATTCGCCCTGCAGGCGGCTGGTGTACGTCCTGAGGGCCATCGCCACGTTGGCGGGGACCTCCACGAGCTGGTCGAGCTCGCGGGCCACCTGCCACATGTCGACGGGGGCGTGCGCGGCCGCGACCGCGTTGAGGTCGGCGGCGGCAGCAGCCAAGGGGTTTGCGCTCATGGTTCGGTTCCTCCTGGTGTAGGTGGTGGGTGCGGTGTACGGACGGCGGCCCCGGGCCCGGCCGGGCTCCGCCGTGGTCTGGGTGGTCTCGCGGGCGAGGTGCTCGTCCGCGTGGTCGGGGATGTCCTGGACGCTGTCGTCGCGGAAGACCCGGGTCTTGTGACCGCACACGCAGGTGACCCAGATCTCGGCCTCGCCCGCCGGGAGCGTGACCGTGTCCACGGACATGCAGCGCGGGCAGATGATCCGCGTCGTGATGGCCGGGTCCTCCTCGGCCGGAGCCGTCTTGGGGGCGTCCTCGCTGCTCTCGGCGGTCTCGGTCTCCTCGGCGGCGGCCTTGCGGGCCTTGCGCCGCTTCCACGCCTCACTGAGGACCGCAACCAGGGCGAGGACCGGCCCGGTCACCGGCCCGTGCCAGCCGAGCACGGCGGCGGCGCGGCGCTGACGGGCGCGGAACCCGGTGTCCTTGCCGGTCGCGGCGGCCCGGTAGGCGCTGCTCACGCGGCGGCCGGTCTTACGGTCGGCCCACACCGCCGCCTTACGCGCCCCGGTCGCGGCGGCCCGGATGGTGGCCTTGCCCGCCCGACCGGCACGGCCGCCGGTCTTGTCGTTGACCCAGGTGGCAGCCTTGCGGACCTTGCCGGTCGCGGTCTTGGCAGCGGCCCCGCCGGTCGTGGTCTTGGCGGCGGCCACGGCCTCGCGGCGGGCTTTGCGGACGGCGCGGCCGGCGGCGGCCACCTGCTGGCGGACGGTGCCCGCCTTGCCCGTGGCCCGGTGAGCTCCGGTCGGAGCGCCAGAGGACTTGCTACCGGCACGGCCCGCGGTTGCCTTGCCCAGGAGACTGCCCCGGCTCTTGGAGCCGCTACGGCCGGTGCTGAACAGGGCGCTACCAGCGGACTTGCGGGCCTTCCCGCCGCTGAACAGGCTGCCCGTGGTGTTCTTGCCGCCGCTCTTGGAGGCCGACGCGGTCCCCCAGGCGCTGCCCGAGGTCGTACGGCCACCGCCGCGACGGTGGCGGACGTAGGCGACCGCGCCGCCCCCGGCCAGCACGCTCCCGGCGATCAGGCCGGGAACGCCGGTGAGCTGGTAGAGCATCCCGAGCAGGACCGTCCCGCCGGTCGCGCCGCCCGCGACCAGGTGACCGGCCGGGATGCCCTCGGGGGCGTCCTGCTCGTCGTCGTCGGCGTCGTACTCGTGGTGCTCGGCCTGGTCCTGGTCGTCGTCGTCGGCCAGGACCTCGACCGGCTCCGGGGCGGGGGCGGGGGC
>NZ_JADDIL010000155.1:0-5807 GCF_020826795.1 Microtetraspora sp. AC03309
AAGAACTCCGCCACGCTCACCCCTCCCGATATTCGAACGCGTATATGAATGATGCCATACTCGAACGCATATTCGCAACGGGCGAGTGGCGTGAATTTTGCGACAGAAATATGGCCAGATATCCCCTATTGGGAGCATCACTTCGACGCGGGAGCGCGTTTGATCATCACCCACGGACTTCACAATGATAATAAATCCGACATTTCAAGGAGTGGGCATTATCACAGCGCGCGCCCGATGAGGCGAGGGGTAGAAGCCCCAGGCCAGCGAGCCATACATCTCCCGCCAGCGGAGCGCTTGATCTTGTCGCTTCGCCACAACCCCGGCACTTCCGCGCCAACCCACTTCCGCGCCAACCCCCGACCAATACCCATATATAACGCCCCACCGCTGGTTATCCCATAAGTGAACTCCGCGATCCGCACGTCCGCGCTCCGGGCGCATTTATGAGCACTGATCCCGTCCGGTCGGCAATTATTGATATGCCGTCCCCGCGATCGGCCTGCCACAACATCCACAGAACGGCCACCCAAGCAGAATTCGCCACATAGGGCACTATCGGGTTTCACCACGTAAGCGCCCGATCGGATTCCACCGCGCGGTCGTCCCAGACGGTCAACGCAGTCGTCCGCGACGATCAACGGCCACTCGAATCCGGCAGGCCCCAACCGGACCTTCCAACGCACGATCCAACAATCGGCTTTGAACAACGCCGGGCAGGTATCCACCAGTACGCTCGGCGCCGGACGATCAAGCCCGACAACCACGCGACACCGCTTCGCGTGTGGCGTGCCGAACGGTTGTCGCCGCCGCCGTGAACCGGTTGCGGCGTCGGCGGCAAGAAGTAGTAGACGGCCCCACGACTCCGCGCTCGCTCACGGCCCACGCCAACGCCAACGCCAACGCCAACGCCAACGCCAACGACCACACAGCACTCCCCACGTAGACGACATCGCTCGTTCGAGCTCTCAGAACAGGCAGAGATCCCCACATCAATGGATGAACTCGCACATACAGACGGCCCCACGCAGGAGAAATCCGCAGCCGTAGCAGACTCCGGAGATCTCCCCGATCCCGCCGCGGATCCCACGCGTGCGGGACACCCCTCCGCCGAAGGTACGGCGCAGGCGCAGAACCCCGACCCTTCCATGTGCTCGGCTGGCACGGAGAGCCCCGCGGATACACCGGACCCGGCGCGTACGGAGGCAGCGGCCCGCACCACAGGCAAGCGGGCACGGCGCGGATGGGTCGGCGTTCTGGTGTGGGTGTCCATCGTGCCATTCGCCGCGTGGGCCGTACTGCGACTGATCCCGGGAGACGTGCACTTCCAGTGGGTACGGGCGGTGGCTTTCACGCCGTATGTCGCTCTCGCCTCGGTGGCCGTCCCATTGCTCGCTTTGGTGTCCCGAAGGTGGACGGCACTCGCCGCGAGCATGGTGGTCACCGGATCGCTCGCCGCCTGCGTGGTGCCGCGCGCGATCCCCGGGGGCAACCCGCCTGCCGCAGGGCCCCAGCTGAGGGTCCTTTCCTCCAATCTCATGATGGGGTCGGTGCCGCCGGAGAAGCTGATCGATCTCGTACGGGAGCTCCGCGCCGATGTGCTGACGTTGCAGGAACTCACTCCATCGGCCGCCGAGGGCCTGCGCGACGCCGGCATAGACAAGCTGCTGCCGTACCACGTGGACGTGCCCGTGCAGCGCGCGCAGGGGTCCGGGATATTCAGCCGGTTTCCGCTCGCTCAGGGACAGCTCATCGAGTTCGGCAAGTTCCGGCAGGTGGCGGCGATGGTGGACGTGCCCGGCGCACCGCAGGTCTCCGTCGTCTCCGTCCATCCGTGCGCTCCGCGCTACGCCGAGAGGATGGAGTGCTGGGCGGACGGGCTGGCGGCGCTGCCCCTGCCCGATGGTCCGGTACGGATCCTCGCCGGGGACTTCAACGCCACGCTGGATCACGCACGGATGCGGCACCTGCTGGACGCGGGGTACCACGACGCCGCCGCCACGACGGGAGACGGTCTCACGACCACATGGCCCTACCGGCGGTGGAGGTTCAACGGCTGGGGAATCCCTCCGGTCACGCTGGATCACATCCTGGTCGATCCACGCGCGGCGGCGGGGTCCTTCGGCGTCCACCGGCTCACCAGCACCGATCATCTGGCGGTGTTCGCCGAGTTCACGCTCCCCGCGCGCTGACCCTGCCGGATACCGTCTCCGAACGGAAGGTGTGCCCGAGCTCACGGCCGAGCCGGAAATAGTGCCGGAAGTTGTAGATCAGCGGGCTCCACGCCGCCGGGTCGATGTGCTGCGTACCGGGGACGACGATGCGGGGGTCCGCGTGCACCCGCACCACGTGGGCCTCGATCATCTGGAACGCGCCGGTGGCGTCCGGCTGGACGCGGGCGGCCCGCGCCTCGATCTGGATCGGGCACTCGGCCACCCGAGGCGGCCGGACCACGTCGGACGGTTCAGACCGTAGCCCCGCCGCCTCGAACTTCGCCGCCTCGAAGCGGAAGGTGTCCCGTTTGCGCGCCGGTACGGGCTCACGCCCTGTCAGTGGAGCCAGGCGCTCCACCGCCGCCCACTGCGCCGGATCCGGCAGGTTGATCACCAGGTCGGGCCGGGCGGCGAGGTTGTGCGCGGTCTGGCTGTCCGTGCCGAGTCCGAGCACGATCACCTGGCCCAGCGCCCAGGCGGAGGACATCGGGGCGAGGTTGAAGGAGGCGTCCTCGTTCTCGGTGGACAGCAGTGCGACAGGCGTCCCGAAGTACAGGATGCTCGGTGCGATCGTCAGGTGGTCGTGGGGCATGAGTGCCAACGTAGGCCGCGGATCGTTCGGCGCTCCCCGCAACGTTTCACCGTTCAGGAGCGGCGCGAGCGCCCAGATGCCCGGACGGCACGACCACCGGGGGGCCACGACGGGCGGACCGGGGCAGCCGGCTGTTCTCGCCCCCTCCGCTTCCCGGCCTATCGACACATGTTCGGCGGCATGCCGTGCTCCGGACGCGACCCCACCAGAAGTGCGTGGAGGACCGTCGTGCGCGATCCAGGTCAGGTGAGGGAGACGCGGCTGAACCGGGTCTCGAAACCCTTTCCCACGGGGGCCGCGCACATCACGCCCGCCAGGGCGGGAACGGCCGGCGGGAAGTAGGCCAGCCGCAACATCTGCTCCGGCTTCGCGTCGTCGAGCCCGTATCGGACCGTGACGGCGTCCCCTGCCCGCTCGAGATCCATGGTGATCGAGCCGAAGCTCCCGGGCGCGGCGGTCACCGACCAGTCCGACCAGCCGCGCGTGACGACCACGCTGATGTACGGCGTGCCGTCGACGAACTCGGCACCGGCCTTGATCCAATTCTCCTCGTCGATCCTGAGGACGACCCCGGCCTGGTCGTACTGCTCGGCCCAGTCGATCTCGAAGGTCGCGGTGATCCGCAGGTCGCCGGGCATGACGCGGCCGAACATGTGGGCGGTGTCATAGGAGTACCCGTAGTGGGTCTTCTGCCAGAGGTCGGTCGACGGGTCGGCCACCATCCGAAGCCCCTCGCCCGCCGCCCAGTCGCGGGGTTCGTTGACCCATTCCCAGTCTGTGTACGGCATCGCGTCCCCTTAGTCCGGCGCTCGTTCCTGCCTGGTCGATCATGCTATGAGAGCGCTCTCCGAGGCCAGTATGGCAAGGAAGATCTACCTCCGGTTTAGCACTGTTTGTCCTGTTTACCCAGATATTGCCTATACTCGTGCCACGCAATACCCACTTGCGTACTTAATCCCCAAATATCGCAATGCCGTCGCAAACCTCCTGAGACGACGTGTCCCTCCCTTCCCCCGGGAGCCCCCCAGTTCACCCCCGCCGGGCGTGTGATTTCGCCTGCCCGGAACCGGCCGCCATCGATCCCCCGCCGGTGGCCGAACGTCTTCTCGCGACGGCGCTCACACCCGGTCCCCCTCCGGGTTGATCTGCGATTCAGCGAAAGGATGCTCATGCAGAAGCGAGCCCGCCAGGCGATCATCACCGTGACCGCAGGTCTCACGCTCGTCGGAGGCGTGACGACGGCGGCCGTGGTGATGTCGTCGGGCCAGGGAGGCGACGCCGCGCATTTCGCGCAGCTTCCCCCCGCCGCCGATACCTCGGCGATCGCCCAGCCCGGTCCGTCCGCGGAGACCCAGAGCACCACCAGCACCAGCACCAGCACTGACAGCACCGTCGCCGCCGCCCAGGCCGCCCCTCCCGTCAAGGTCACCGCCACGGAGACGAGCGAGAAGAGCACGGCGACCCAGCCCTCCGCCAGCAAGACCGGCACCTCCAAGACCGGCACCTCCAAGACCGGCGCATCCGGCAAGGCCAAGAAGCTGCCCGCCGGCCGGGCCACCGCGACGTCCTTCTGGGACGCCCAGACCGCGTCGGGCAAGCCGATGCGCTACCAGACCATCGCCAGCCCGTACTGGCCGCTCGGCACCAAGGTCAAGGTCAGCTACAACGGCAAGAGCGTCGTCGGCGTGGTCGAGGACTTCGGCCCGGCGGAGTGGGCCGTCGCCCAGCACGACCTTCCCGCGATCATCGACCTGTCCGAGAAGATGATGGCCGACCTGACCGGCGTCCGGTCCAACAGCGTCCACGTGAACTTCGAGGTCCTGAAGTGGGGCAGCGGACGGGTCTACCGCACCTCCGGCACCGGCTACAAGCTGGCGATGGGCCGGTAGGCGCGCTTCCCTCCGGAAGCTCGGGCGCGCGTAAACTGCGAGAGTGGCTGACCCCAAATTCGAGATTCAGATGCTCCACGACCGCGTCATGGTCAAGGCTGAGCAGGACGCCGAGGAGCGGCGGAGCAGCGCGGGCATCGTCATCCCGGCCACCGTCAAGATGGCCAACCGACTCATCTGGGGTGAGGTCTGCGGTGTCGGGGCCAACGCCCGAGCGGTGAAGGTCGGCGACAAGGTCCTGTTCAACCCCGAGGAGCAGTACGAGGTCGACGTCCAGGGCCAGGTCTACCTCGTGATGCGCGAGCGGGACCTGCACGCCGTGGCCACCCAGCAGACCGACCACGGCACCGGCCTCTACCTCTGAAAGCGGGGCCCGTCCCGCCTTCACCTCCGAGGACCGTCGCGGCCACCCCGGCCTCACGCCCCCGGCGTGATCACCGAACCGTTCGAGACCGACCCCCGACCCGTCCCGTACGGCCCGGCCCGCGTTCGGGCGAGCCGTACGGGACGGGGGTCCGCAGAGCGGACATGTCTCCGGAACCGCCCTCGGGACACATCCTGCGAAACAGTCGTGCCGCGGGCCTTTTTCCAAGAGCGGCCGCCAATAGTCCGTTACCGGCGTCGGCGTGATCCGGTCGGGCGTCCCAGCGGTAGCGGGGTCCTGCTCGGCGGATGAGTGCGCGGACGGTGACGAACGCGGCGGCCAGGTAGAGGGAGAAGTCGACGACCTGGCCGTCGCGTTCGAAGCGGCGGCGGAGCCGATGGTGCGCAGACGCGTGTCAGCCCGTCGTCCAAGGCCGGAGCTTGTCGGGGTTGAGTATCGCCCAAATATGCTTGATCCGGTCGCCTGCGACGTCGAACGCCAGCACCGACACGGTGACACCGTCCAGCTGAGCGACCAGACCGGGCTGACCGTTGACCGTGCACTCCGCGATCGTCACTTCGGGTACCGCACTGGCCCGATCGGCGAAGAAACGCGCGACCTGCTCGGCGCCTTCGATCGGGTGGAGTGCGGCACTGACCAGGCCGCCGCCGTCGCCGGTCGCCGTGGCGTCGGGGTCGAGGAGGCCGACGAGGGCGTCGATGTCCTTGGCCTCCCATGCCCGCTTGAAG
>NZ_JADDIL010000156.1:0-5589 GCF_020826795.1 Microtetraspora sp. AC03309
GCTCAGGGGCGCTCGTTGGAGGAGGTGCCTGATGCGGTGGCGGAGTTGATTCGTCAGCGGTTGGCCGTGTTGGGGCCGCAGGCGGGTGAGGTTCTGCGGATCGCCGCGGTGATCGGCCGCGAATTCGACCCGGGGCTGGTCTCCGAGGTGGGCCACGCCCCGCTTCACGCGCTCGATCAGGCCGTTGAGGCGGGACTCGTCACCCCCTCCGACGGTCGCCTGGCTTTCACCCACGACCTGGTCCGCGAAAGCCTCGTCAAGGACATCCCGCCCCTTCGGAAGGCCGCCGTGCACCGCTCTATCGCGGCCGCTCTGGCCGCCCGTCCCGGGAGCGACGTGGAGGCGATCGCCCATCATGCGGTCGAGGCGGGGCCCGCCGCCTACCAGGAAGCGGTGCGCTGGGCAGCGGCCGCCGCGGAGCAGGGGCATCGCCGACTCGCCTACGAGGAAGCGGCCTCCTGGTGGGGCCGGGCCGTCTTCGCTCACGGCGCGTCCGCGGGTGACCCGGAGACCCATGTGGAGTTGCTGTTGCGGCAGGTCCACGCGCTGCTGGAGGCAGGGGACGCGATAGGAGCGCGGCAGGCCAGGGCCGAGGCCGTACGCATCGCCGATCGGGCCGCCGCCCCTCCGGAGCTGGCCGCACGCGCACTGACCGCTCTCGACGCCCCCGCGCTGTGGTTGCTGCGTGATCCGTACGAGGCGGTCGAGCTGCGCCTGGTGCGCCGTTTCGAGACGGCGCTGGAAGCGCTGGGGGAGGGTGACAGTCCCGAGCGGGCGCGGTTGCTCGGCGGTCTTGCCCAGGAGCTTTACGACGGCAGCGGTGACCCACGCGGTGATGAGCTGTCGGCACAGGCCGTGGCGATGGCCCGCCGCCTGGGCGATCCGCATCTGCTCATGCGCATGCTCAACGCGCGATATCTGGCGCTGCTCCAGCCACTGCACATCCCCGAACTGCTGGAGATCAGCGACGAGCTGTACGACCTGGCCGTGAGCACCCGGACGCCGAGGTTCGAACTGCTCGCGCAGATGATGCGCACCCACAACCGGCTGGAGTTGTTCGACGTGGCCGGTGCGGATCGGGCGGCGGCGCGATGTGAGGAGTTGCTGGAGCGGTTGCCACTGCCCTGGTCGCGTCTCCAGCACACGATGTGGAGCGCCAACCGGTTCGCCCTCGACGGCCGCTTCGACGACGCCGAGACGCAGTACGACGAGGCCGAGCGGCAGGCCGAGCGCATCGGCATGTGGTACGGCGGAAGGGCGGTCGTCGCGGGGCGGCTCCTGTTGAGCTATCGCAAGGGAGCCATCGCGGAGGCCGGGCCGCTCATCGAGGCGATCTCCGGCATCCACCCGACGATGGACCACGACGCCCGCGTTCTGCTGCTGAGCGCCCAGGGGCGCGTCGGCGAGGCCCGGATGCTGGTCCGGCAGGGCCGGCAGTCGCCGCCCCGCGACTGGTCCTGGCTGTCCACGACCTGCCTGCAGGCGGCGGCGCAGGCAGTCGTCGGCGACGTCTCCGCGTGCCGTACGACCTATTCGGCGCTGCTGCCGTACGCGGGGCGGATCTCAGCGGAGTCCATAAGCGGGCTCGGTCCCGTCGACTGGTACCTGGCCTTGCTGGCCGACGCCATGGACGATTCGGCCGCAGCCACCGCGCACCTGTCCGCTCTGGAACGACTGGCGGAGCGGAACGGGCTCACCTGGTGGTACGACCGCGCGAGAGCAGCGGCGATCGCTCCGCGCCGGGCACCGGAGGCGATGCCCGCAGGACCGCGGGTGGTCGTCCCCGGCAGCCCGTAGGTTGTCACGAGTAGGACCGGCCGCGGTGAGCTCGGCGATCTGCCGCAGGGTCGCGTTGACGTCCGCGGTCAGCGTCGTGGTCATCGACTGCACCGAGACGGGGGCGCCACCGCCCACGGGTACGGATCCGATGGTGATCTGCCGGGAGGCCCTGCGGGACGCCGCGGGAGTGGGAGGACCGGCATGCCGAGATCGGTCGTCATGAGAGCGCACCTCGCGGTTCGTGCTCGGCGGCGTAGGCCGGGTAGCGGGTCAGCAGCCACAGGTAGACCAGGCTCACGACCGTGGTCGTGGCTCCGATCGCGTGATAGACCGGGGCGGTGAAGGCGTCCGACATCCGCGGCAGGAAGAGGAAGAAGAAGCCGTTCAACAGCACGAGGCCCCAGGCGAGCAGGAACGACTGTCCCTTACGGCTGCGACGCTTCAGCAGCAGAGGGATGTACCAGCCGATCGCGACGATGATGGTGGTGGAGAAGGTCAGGAGGAACAACGGGTCGCCCAGGCCGCTGTAGACGAACCAGAACAGCACGACGATCGCCGCCTGCATCGCCGAGTACGCGACGACGTACTGCCCCTGGGTGAGGCCGGGGAACAGCTCCTGACGGCCGAACTTGATCGTCTGGTAATGGACGACGCATTCCAGTACGGCGAAGATCAGGAGGGCACCCCAGAACATGCGGAACAGCCAGTGGTCGACCTCGGTGAACCAGTGGCTGAAGAGGCTGACGAACAGCACGTCGTGCGCGAAGAAGTACATGTTGGCGAAGATGGGAATCGCGTACGTCCTGTGCCGGAACCCCAGCCGGATGCCTTCGATGTACAGGATGTACGCCCCGGTGTTGGCGATGGCCCCGGCCAGCAGGACCGGCACCGGATGCGCGTCGATGTTCTGGAGAACCTGAGGAACCTGGTATGTGTCCATATCTCTTCCGTCGTCCGGTGATCGCTTCGTGGTGGGAGCTTGATTCATGAGGCGATTGATGAGGCGGCCAGGGCGTCGCCGGTCGGCTGGGTACCGGTTGCCGTGTCCGGGCGTGAGCGATCCGCGAGCCGGCGCAGGATCTCTCGTTCCAGGGCGGTGGGAGTCAGGCGGATCTCCTTCAGTACCTCGTCGCGCCCGCCCGCGGACAGGAAGTCCGCGGGGATCCCGAAGTTCAGGCAGGGGACGGCAACGCCCGCGTCGTGCAGGGCCTGGGCGATGGCGGCGCCCACACCGCCGGCCCGCACGTTGTCCTCGACGGTCACCACGAGGTCGTGGCGTTCGGACAGGCGCGGCAGCGCCTCGTCGATCGGTTTGACCCAGCGCGGATCGACCACCGTGGCCCCCACTCCGTGCACGGCGAGGCCATCGGCGACGTCCACGCATGTCCGGGCCATCGCGCCCACTGACACCAAGAGGACGTCGTGGCCATCGCGGGCCGGTACGGTGCGCGCGAGCACGTCCAGTCCGCCGACTCGCTCCAGCGCCGCGATCTCCGGCCCCACCCGGCCCTTCGGGAACCGCACCACGGTGGGGGCGTCGGACACCGAGAGCGCCTCCTGGAGTTGCGCCGCGAGCTGGACGGCGTCGCGCGGCGCCGCCAGACGAAGGCCCGGCACACACTGCAGCAGCGACATGTCCCACATCCCGTTGTGGCTCGGCCCGTCGTCACCGGTGACCCCGGCCCGGTCGAGAACGAATGTCACCCCCGCGCGATGCAGCGAGACGTCCATCAGGACCTGGTCGAACGCCCGGTTGAGGAAGGTCGCGTAGATGGCCACCACTGGGTGCAGCCCGCCTGCCGCCAGACCGGCCGCGCAGGTCGCGGCATGCTGCTCGGCGACGCCGACGTCGAACACCCGATCCGGATGGGCCCCTGCGAAGAGATCCAGACCGGCGGGCGCGAGCATGGCCGCCGTCAGCACCACCACGTCGGGGCGACTGGCTCCGATCCGGACCATCTCCTCGGCGAACACCGACGTCCAGGTGCGGGACGAGCCCGACCCGACCGCCTGACCGGTGGCCGCGTCGATCGCGCCGATGCCGTGGAAGTGGTCACGGGTGTCGTCTTCCGCGTGCCGGTACCCCCGCCCCTTCTTGGTCAGGCAGTGGACGACGACGGGCGCCCCGACGTCGCGGGCCGCCCGGAGCGCCGACTCCGTCGCGCCGATGTCGTGGCCGTCGACCGGGCCGATGTAGTGCAGGCCCAGGCCCTCGAAGACGGATGGCCGAGGAAGGCCGTCGTGGCCTGTCTCCCGCAGCACCGCAAGATGCTGGGCGAGCGCCCCTACGGTCGGCGCGTACGACCGCCCGTTGTCGTTGATCACGATGATGACCGGACGGTCCTTGGCCGCGGCGATGTTGTTCAACGCCTCCCACGCCATCCCGCCGGTCAGCGCACCGTCTCCCACGACCGCGACGACCGCCCTGTCCGTCACGCCCCGGACGTGGAAGGCCCGAGCCAGACCGTCGGCGTACGACAGGGCCGTGGAGGCGTGGGAGTTCTCGATGACGTCGTGCTCGGACTCGGCCCGGCTCGGATACCCGGACAACCCGTCCTTGGCCCGTAATCGGGAGAAGTCCCGCCTGCCGGTGACCAGCTTGTGGACGTACGCCTGGTGACCGGTGTCCCACAGGATGCGGTCGTGGGGAGAGTCGAAGACCCGGTGCAACGCGAGCGTCAGTTCCACCACGCCGAGGTTCGGGCCGAGATGGCCCCCCGTGCGTGATACGGAATGCACCAGGAAGGACCGGATCTCGGAGCTGACCCTGGCGAGTTGCTCCGGTGTCAGATCCTTCAGGTCACGAGGCGAACGAATATCGGCCAACACGATCGCGGCTCTCCCTCTCGGCTCGCTTGTGGCGATCAGGAACACGTGCAGATGACAGGGCTCCGCTCGCATCGCGGAGCTTCCGGTCGTACTACGGGGGGCTCTGCTCGTATCGCGGGGCTTTGTCGCAGAACCGAGTGATCCGCCCGCCCGAGGCTCCCCCGCCGTCCTTGCGAGCAACTTGGGGCAACCTGCCGATGATCAGCAACCTGGCAAGGGGACGGCCGGCCACGCTGCGGTCCGGCCCTTGGGAGCGACTTGAGAATTCACCCGAGTGATGTCACCCGAGCTCGGAAAAACATTGACGCGTCCGGAGCCGCGTCGCGCGGTCGGCACACTCCCGGACCCGGCCCTGCGGGTGGCGGACTACCACTTCGACTGGTCGAACGGATCTTCAGGGGGCAAGGCGGTTCGGCCGGCGTTGGTGCTTGCCGCCAGGGCACCTGTTCCTCAGGGGACAGGACCCCGAGTGGCATCCGCCGCTGTGGCAGGCGAAGGAACTCTACGCACCCATGGCCCTCTGCCGGGCCGTGCGGCTGGCGGCTCTCCATCTCCTCGAGGCCCGGGTACCCCTCACCGAGAACGACTGGAGGAGGACGGAGAATCCCTCCGGCGGCGGATGAGCAGACGCGGCCGGACGACTTACCGTCGTGCCCCAAGGATCACGATCGGGGTCGCCGCGCTGTCGCGACTGCCGGGTCTCCCGGGCGTCGTGTTCGCTGTGCCGATCAGCAGGGGGTATGCATGGAGTTCCGGGTTCTCGGTCCGCTGGAGGTCTATGACGACAACGGCGCGCGGGTCGAGCTTGGCGGGCCACGCCAGCGCGCCGTACTGGCCCGGCTCCTTGTGTCGCACGGGACCGTGGTCTCCACCCAGACGCTGATCGAGGACGTGTACGGGGGTGCGCCTCCGGTCACTGCGCTGGCGACGGTGCAGTCGTATGTGTCGCATTTGCGGCGGGCGATCGAGCGTGATCGGCCG
>NZ_JADDIL010000157.1:0-5569 GCF_020826795.1 Microtetraspora sp. AC03309
GTGGAGGAGGCGGGGGCGGCCGTGCCCGGCTGGTCCCCGTTGGGCTGGGCCCCCGGCCACGACGCGGGCCCGTTCAGCTCCGGGTCCTGTTTCAGGATCGCGGTCTCCATGGCGCGCAGCCCCGGTCCCGGGTCGACGCCCAGCTCCTCAAGCAGATGGTCGCGGGCCGAGCGCAGCGCCGCCAGCGCGTCACCCTGCCGCCCACTCCGGTAGAGGGCGAGCGCGAGGAGCTCCCAGGCGCGCTCGGCCAGGGGGTGCTCGCGGACCAGCGCCTCGAGATCGCTGAGGGCCGAGGCGTCCGCGCCCATGGCGAGCCGGGCCGCCGCGTGGTCCTGGCGGGCGTCGAGCCTGGTGCTCTCCAGGCGGGCGATCTCGGCCGCCGCCACCTCGCTGTTCCGCAGGTCGGCGTAGGCGGGGCCGCGCCACAGGGAGAGCGCGGCCGACAGGTGCTCCGCCGCGTCGATGGGATCGTCGTTCAGCAGGCGGGCGCCGCGTTCGGCGAGCGCGGTGAACCGCTCCGCGTCCACCGACTCGGGCCGTACACGAAGCACGTAACCGGGACCCTGCCGGTCCACGAACCCGTGCGCCGCGCGGGGCGGCCGATCCGGCTCGATCGTGCGGCGCAGCTTGGTGACGTAGGAGTGAAGGGTGCCCACCGCGGATCCGGGAGAGCGCCCGTCCCAGATCGCCTCGACGATCCGGTCGACGGTGACGACCCTCCCCTGCGCGATGAGCAAAGTCGCGAGCAGCGCCTTGACCCGTGTCCCCCCGAGATCGAGTTCCGAGCCCGCTCGCGTCACCGTCAACGGGCCGAGAACGGAAAAGTAAAGCCCAGCCCCCGTAGCGTCCAAGATGACCTGCCCCTTCGGCCATGACCCTGCAATGTGCGCAAGGATATTGCGCATTTATACCGCGAACCGGAATCCCCGCGAGGAACGTTACTGCAGTACGGAACATGCCATACGCGGGGCTTCTCCGGCCTTTCGCCCGCTGCCTGCGGCTTCCATCGTGTCGCTGTCTTATCGAGCTTTCGGATTGTTGTGGAGGCTCCCGATTTCACCGGATCATCTGCGTGTTGCCGTCCGCAGTGCTGTCCGGTATGGCATATGTCGATGTGTCGGGTTTCGCATCCCCGGGTGCCGCGTGATCAATGAGGCGCCCGCGTCCCCGCTCCTGTCGCGCGCGCCTTGGCTACCCTGATCAAGGGGCGGGCGGCCACAGCGGGGCCGCGGCAGGGCGACGGGAGAGGTGCGGATGGCGGGAAACCGGGCGTTGCGTGTGGGGGCGGTCCTGGCCGGGGCGGCGGCCCTCGCCGCCGCGGGATGGGCGCTGAGAGAGGTTCCGGCGGAGCTCGGCGCCAGACCCAGGGGCGCGCGGGCCGCGCGCGTGCGCCGTTCACCGCAGTTCAAGGGTTCGGCCTTCGCCAACTCGATGCCCAGCGTGGTCGCCACGCCGGCGGACAGCCGCCAGCTCGTTCGCGACATGCTCATGAGCGGGCGGCGGCGCAAGCCGGCCGGGCCGGTCCCCGTGCTGGTCCCGACCGCCGCCGCCGAGTCCGACCTTGACATCGTCTGGTACGGTCACGCGACCACCTTGGTGGAGATCGAGGGCCGCCGCGTGCTGTTCGACCCGGTGTGGAGCGATCGTTGCTCGCCGACGCCGCTGCTGGGGCCGAAGCGGCTGCACCCGCTCCCCGTGCCGGCCGAGGAGCTGCCGCCGCTGGACGCGATCGTGATCTCCCACGATCACTACGACCATCTCGACATGGCGACCGTCCGCACGCTGACGAGGACGCAGGTGGCCCCGTTCCTCGTACCGCTGGGGGTGGGCGCGCACCTCGACCGCTGGGGCGTTCCCTCGAACAGGATCGTCGAACTCGACTGGAACGAGACCTTCACGATCGCCGGGCTGCGCGTCACGGTCACCGAGGCCCGCCACTTCTCCGGTCGCGGGCTCTCCCGCAACCCGACCCTCTGGGGCTCCTGGGTGCTCGCCGGCGAGCGCCGGAAGGTCTTCTACACCGGCGACAGCGGATACTTCGACGGCTACGCGGCGATCGGTGCGGCGTACGGGCCGTTCGACGTGACGCTGATGCAGATCGGCGCGTACAGCCCGAGCTGGCCCGACATCCACATGACCCCGGAGGAGGCCGTCGAGGCCCACGTCGCTCTGGGCGGGGAACTGCTCGTGCCGGTGCACTGGGCGACCTTCGTCCTCGCCTTCCATTCCTGGGCGGAGCCCGTCGACCGGCTGTGGCGCGAGGCGAAGGCCCGTGACCTGCGGCTCGCCGTACCACGCCCGGGGGAGCGGATCAGTGCGGACCGGCCGCCCGCCGTCGACGGCTGGTGGCAGGGCGTCGCCTGACCGCGCGGGTTCCCGTCACCGGGCTCCCTTCACCGGGCTCCCTTCACCGGGTTCCCTTCACGGCGGTCAGGGCAGGGCGAGCACCCGAGGGTCGTCGTCCGTGACCGCCACGACGTGCTCGGTGTGCTCGACGTGCACGGCGCGGCCGCCCGCTTCGCGCGTCGCCGCCAGGTCTCCGTCGGTCGTGATTTCAACCAGGCGACTCTCCCGGTTGGCCAATAGGTATGCCGGTATTGTTATCACGGTTGCTAGGATCGCGCCCATGGTGCGACCCCCGCTGACCGAGCTGGATCACGAACGAGGCAACCGCCTGGGTAATCTGCTGCGGCAGGCCAGAGGCGAGCGGAGCATGGTGGAGGTCGCCGCCGCGGCCGGCCTGTCCGCGGAGACCCTGCGCAAGATCGAGACGGGGCGCGTGCCGACACCGGCCTTCTTCACCATCGCCGCGCTCGCCGCCGTTCTGAACGTCTCCCTGGACGTGCTCGCCGAGGTCTGCGCCCAGGACCGCGCCGCGTGACCTGCCTGCCCTGACCGGCTGAGGCGTGGCCCGGGCGGCCCCGTGCGGTTACGACGGCATTCGCCCACGCGGCCCGGCACCTGAACCTCGGCCGGGCCGCGTGGGACGGCTCCTGCTGCTTCCCTTCCTCGGCTGGTTCGCCCAGCTGTGCGCGGACGCGCCGGGAGCCGGCCCGCGATCGGTCCGGTGGCCGGAGGGATCCGCCGGCCACCGGAGTGAGAACGCGCCCGAGGTCAGCGGTCGGTGAGACCGGCGCGGCGCAGCGCCTCGGCCATGGAGCCGCCGGGAGCGTTGCCACCGGCGCCCCGGCCCGAGGAGCCGCCGGAGGAACCGCGGTTCGACCGGCCGCGATCCTTCTGGGACCGGCCGCCCTGCTCCTTGGGAGCACCGTCCCGCTGGCCGCCACGCGCGCCACCCTGATGCTGCTCGCCGCGGGCGGGGGTCTCGTCGTCAAGCCGGAGGGTGAGCCCGATGCGCTTGCGCGGGATGTCGACGTCGAGGACCTTCACCCGGACGATGTCACCCGGCTTCACCACGTCGCGCGGGTCCTTCACGAAGCTGGTCGACATGGCGGAGACGTGCACCAGCCCGTCCTGGTGGACGCCGATGTCGACGAACGCGCCGAACGCGGCGACGTTGGTGACCACGCCCTCGAGCAGCATGCCCGGTGTGAGGTCGGAGATCTTCTCGACGCCCTCCTTGAAGGTGGCCGTCTTGAAGGCGGGCCGCGGGTCGCGGCCGGGCTTCTCCAGCTCCTTGAGGATGTCGGTGACGGTCGGCAGGCCGAAGGTGTCGTCCACGAACCGCGCGGGCTCGATGGCCCGCAACGCCGCCGTGTTGCCGATTAGGGTCGTGATGTCGCTCCTGGTGGTGTCCAGGATGCGCCGGACGACAGGGTAGGCCTCGGGGTGCACGCTGGAGGCGTCGAGCGGGTCGTCGCCGCCGGGGATGCGGAGGAAGCCCGCGCACTGCTCGAACGCCTTCGGACCGAGGCGGGCCACGTCCTTGAGCGCGCGGCGGGACCGGAACGGACCGTTGGCGTCGCGGTGCGCCACGATGTTCTCCGCCAGGCCGGAGCCGATGCCGGAGACACGGGTCAGCAGCGGGGCCGAGGCGGTGTTGACGTCGACGCCGACGGCGTTCACGCAGTCTTCCACCACGGCGTCGAGCGAGCGGGACAGCTTGAGCTCGGACAGGTCGTGCTGGTACTGGCCGACTCCGATCGACTTGGGGTCGATCTTGACGAGCTCGGCCAGCGGGTCCTGCAGGCGGCGCGCGATGGAGACGGCGCCGCGCAGCGACACGTCCAGGCCCGGCAGCTCCTGCGAGGCGTACGCCGACGCGGAGTACACCGACGCCCCGGCCTCGGAGACCACGATCTTGGTCAGTCCGGGCATCAGCTTGACCAGCTCGCCGGCGAGCTTGTCGGTCTCCCGCGAGGCGGTGCCGTTCCCGATGGCGATCAGCTCGACGCCGTGCTGCTGGACGAGCCGCCCGAGGACGGCGAGCGACTGGTCCCACTGCCGCTTCGGCTCGTGCGGATAGATCGTCTCGGTGGCGACCACCTTGCCGGTCGCGTCGACCACCGCCACCTTCACGCCGGTGCGCAGGCCGGGGTCGAGGCCCATGGTCGTCCGGGTGCCGGCCGGCGCCGCGAGCAGCAGGTCGCGCAGGTTGGCGGCGAACACGCGGACCGCCTCCTCCTCGGCCGCCTGCCACAGGCGGGTGCGCAGGTCGATGCCGAGGTGGACGAGGACGCGGGTGCGCCACGCCCACCGGACGGTGTCGGACAGCCAGCGGTCGGCCGGCCGCCCCTGGTCGCGGACGCCGAAGCGCTGGGCGATGCGCAGCTCGTACCCGTTGGGCTCCTCGGCCTCGGGGTCGAGCGTAAGGGCCAGGACCTCCTCCTTCTCGCCACGGAACATGGCGAGGATGCGGTGGGAGGGGAGCTTGGTGAAAGGCTCGGAGAAGTCGAAGTAGTCGGCGAACTTGGCGCCGGCCTCCTCCTTGCCCTCGCGCACGGCGGCGGCCACCCGGCCCCGCGACCACATGCGCTCGCGCAGCTCGCCGATGAGGTCGGCGTCCTCGGCGAACCGCTCGACCAGGATCGCCCTGGCGCCTTCGAGCGCGGCGGCCGCGTCGGCCACCGCCTCGCCGACGAAGGTCTCGGCGGTGGCCTGCGGGTCGAGGGTGGGGTCGCCCAGCAGCTTGTCGGCCAGCGGCTCCAGCCCGGCCTCCCTGGCGATCTGCGCCTTGGTGCGCCGCTTGGGCTTGTAGGGAAGGTAGATGTCCTCGAGCCGTGACTTGGAGTCGGCGGCCATGATCTGCGCCTCAAGGGCGTCGTCGAGCTTGCCCTGGGAGCGGATCGACTCCAGGATCGCCGCGCGGCGCTCCTCCATCTCGCGCAGGTAGCGCAACCGCTCCTCGAGCGTGCGCAGCTGCGCGTCGTCGAGCATGCCGGTTACTTCCTTGCGGTAGCGGGCGATGAACGGCACGGTCGCGCCGCCGTCGAGCAGGTCGACGGCCGCGGTCACCTGGGCCTCACGCACGCCGAGCTCGTCGGCGATCCGCTGCTGAATAGAGGTCGTCACGGTCGCCTATTCTGCCCGACGCCTCCGACAATCCGCGTCGTACGTCCAGGCCGGGCCATACGCGGGCCGTACGCGGGGCGAGGGAATGGGGCGGGAA
>NZ_JADDIL010000158.1:0-5515 GCF_020826795.1 Microtetraspora sp. AC03309
CTCATCCCCGCCCCCGTACGCAACCACAACCTCGTCGACCCATGCCCATACGCCCTCGCCTCACCAGCAGCATGGACCCGCTCCACCCGCGCCGCGACCGCCGAAACCAGCCGATCCCGCGCGAACAACAGATCCTCCGCCTCGGCCAGACACACCCCCGCAGACTCCGGCAACGCTGCGAGCGCCAACGCGGACGCCGCCTCCCGAACCGAGGCCACCAACGGCCACGACACCCGACCCCACCCCGGACCCCGACCTGCAGCACCACCACCGCCGCCGACCTCACCCCCGGCTCCAGCGCCTTCGCCCGCCTCTTCGCCGGCGCGGTATCCCTCGCCCGTGACAACACCGGCGCCCACGCCCACACCGCCAGCGCTACCGATACCGGAACCTTCGCCTATGCCATCGCCGCCGATGCCGATGCCGATGCCGTCAGCGGCAACGCCACGGATGCTTCCCTCATCGGCACAGGCACGAGCGTCCCGATGGATGCCGCCACGCGCACAGCGAGGAACGTCCCCACGGGCATTGTCATTGGCCTCGTCGCGAGCATTACTACGAACATCACGATGAACAGCACCACCGGAATTGCCATCGGCATCGTCACGAAAAAAGGTAGGAGTTCCGCTACGGACACCGTTGCGCGCACTGTCGTTAATGTCACCGAGAATGCCGTCACGGGCGTCACCAGGGGACCCATCGCGAATACCATGCCGAGCATCGCGGGGAGGCGTACCGAAGGCACTGCGACTGTCGCCAGAATCCCCGCAGGCGCCATCGCGAGCCCCGCAGGTGCCGTCGTGGGAATTTCGCCGAGGATCGTCGTACGCATTTCCGGACGTACTGACACTGCCGTTACCGGAGACGCTGCCGAAGGTGCCATCGAGGGCGTGATCGAGCGCGAGCGCCGAACCGCCGCGCGACGCGCGGGCCGCCCCGAGCGCCCCCACCTGCGCCCACCACTCGGCATCGCACGGCCCCTTAAGAGAACGGCGTGGCCGATTTTCCGTAGAGAACTCGAAAGACCCAAATGCCCCGTTCACGCCACCCCCCCTGAGCGGTATCCGAACATCTACACGAATTATTGCACGACGGCTTCGCGGGAGACAACGAATTCTGTCGCAGATCTCGATGAAATTAGCGACACACTATTTCTGGACATATACGCCAAATCAATTTAGTTCGCTTGAACATCCGAGACGCACGCCACCTGCGACATACGACGATCTTTCCTGTGGCATCACAGCCTCAGCGACACATCCCCGATACACCCCAGACAAACCGTCGGATATAGGAATGCCGGGAAGGCGAACCCGCAACAATCGAATCCATAAAAACCCCACGAATTCGGGAGACCCATCACCGTCCCGGCCCGGACGCTCCCGGCCGGCCGCGCGTCCAAACCGCCCCACCCCTGATCGACCTGTCGCACCGCCAATCCAGGCGTCCGCTTCCGGGCCGCCCTCCTCTGGAGGGGCCTGGTCGGGCCTGGATGGACACGACGACAGGGATGGCCGGACGAGGACGGCCTGTACCAGTGGTCAGTGCCGGGCCGCCCGGCCTCACGCACTCCACCCTGGGGACGTCGCCTCCGCCCACGGATTCACACGCCCTTGGGACGTGACCGGGACCACCACCCCCACGCCCTTGGGACGTCGCTTCCCCCCACGGATTCACACGCCCTTGGGACGTGACCGGGACCACCACCCCCACGCCCTTGGGACGTCGCCTCCGCCCACAGATTCGCACTTCCGACCTGCGACGCGGCGCGGGAAGGAACGGCGGCACGACCTACGTCTCGCCCCCGGAGGGCCACGAAACACGGCCCGAGGGACGGCGAAAACGGCGTGTGCGGGGGGGTTCCCAACCGTCCGGAAATTCGTTATAACAACCTAACGATGTAACGACGCCACCAAGTGCGGCGCCGTACAGCGGGGAGGAGGCAACCCCCTTGAGGATCACCGGAGTGATCTCCCTTGGCGCCGCGTTGGCGCTCACGCTCACCGCATGTGGCGGCTCGGGCGACACGGGGAACGACGGCGGCAAGCAGACGATCTCGTTCCTCACCCACTGGGGACCCGAGCAGGTGACGGCCCTGAAGGCGGCCGCCTCCGAGTTCCAGAAGAAGAACCCCGGTGTCACCGTCGACGTGCGAGCGGTCCCGTTCGCCAACCTGCTCAGCACGCTGAGAACACAGGGAGCGAGCCCCAACGGCCCGACGATCGCCGGGATCTACGACCTCTGGCTGCCCGAGCTGGTCAGGGACGGCATCGCCGCGCCCGCCCCGGCCACGGCCGCCGCCGACCTCAAGGCCAACTGGCCCGCCAACCTGGTGGACGGCATCACCAAGCAGGGCGCCGCGCGCGGCTACCCCAACGAGGTCGATCTCTACGCGCTGAACTACAACAAGAAGCTCTTCGCCGAAGCGGGCATCGCGGCGCCACCCAAGACCTGGGACGAGCTGGTCTCCGCCGCCGCCAAGCTGACGAAGCGCGACGGCGACAAGGTCACGCAGCAGGGCTTCGGCGTCATCACGAGCTGGCCCGCGGGCGTCGTCCACCCCTGGCTGTCGCTCGTCGGATCGAACGGCGGCGCGCTGCTCGACGGCAGCACCCCCAAACTCGACGATCCGAAGGTCCTCGCGGCGGCCGAGCTGTACGCCCGGCTCGTCAAGGAGGGCTCGACCCAGCCGTCCATGAGCAACGCGAACGCGAACACCACCGGCCCTTACCTCGACAACTTCGTCAACGGCAAGACCGGCATGATCATCATGGCCAACTGGTGGCAGAGCGCGCTCAAGGAGGCCATGGGCGACAAGTACGGTGACGTCGCCGTGGCCCCGCTGCCCGTCGGGCCGGGCGGCACCGCGTCCGCGCCGGTCTCCTACTCGTGGCTCACTGTCGTGAACGGCAAGGCGACGACGGCCAAGCAGGACGCCGCCTGGAAGTTCCTCGCGTTCCTCAACGGCCCGGAAAGCGGCAAGAACGGTTCCTCGGCCATGGGCGACATCCTGATGTCGATGGGCATCCTGCCCAGCCGCACCAGCGACCTGACCGCGCACAAGAGCGACCTCTCCGACCCGTTCATCGCGGCGTACGTGGCCGAGCTGCCGAACGCGAAGCCGTTCCCGGCCGTGCTGGGCGGTGAGGCCATGAGCCAGGCCGTGCAGAAGCACATCGAGAACGTCGTCTTCGGCAAGGAGACCGCGCAGGAGGCGATGGCCGCGGCGCAGAAGGAGGTCGCGGACATCCTCACCAAGGCCGGCGCATGACGGTACGGACTCGCTCCACCACCGCCGTCCGGGCGACGCCCGGACGGCGGGCGGGAGCTCGGGGGATCTCCAGGAGGGCCGCGGCGGTCGCCTTCCTGTCGCCGTCCATGGCGGTCATCGGCGTGTTCGTCGCCGTGCCGATCGCGCTGACCTTCTGGATCAGCCTGCACGACTGGTCGATGTACACGCCGCTGTCCGAGATGTCGTGGCGGGGCCTCGGCAACTACCAGGATCTGCTGGCCAGCCAGGAGTTCTTCACCGCCCTCCGTAACACCGTGATCTACGTGCTGCTCGTCCTGGTGGTCACGATCCCCCTCGCTCTCGCGCTCGGGATGCTGCTCTACTTCCCGAAGAACGCGGGCAAGGGCGTGGCCAGAGCGGCGCTGTTCTCGACGTACGTCGTGCCGACCGTCGCCATCGCGATCGTGTGGGGCGCGCTCTACGCCCCCGACTACGGCCCGATCGCCCAGGCGTTCGACGCCGTCGGGTTGGACGCGCCGGCCTGGCTCAGCGATCCGGGCACGGCCCTGGTCTCGCTCGTCGTCTTCCACGTGTGGCAGATGATCGGTTACTACACGATCCTGGTCATCGCCGGGCTCACCCAGATCCCGATCGACCTCTACGAGGCGGCCCGCATCGACGGAGCGGGATTCTGGCGGCAGACCGTGAGCGTCACGCTGCCCCTGCTGCGCCGTACGACCACGTTCATCGTGCTGATCGCGATCATCAACGCGATCCAGGTCTTCGACCCGGTCTACATCCTCACGCAGGGTGGCCCGGCGGAGAGCACCACGGTGCTGTCGTTCGCCATCCAGCGGTCCGCCTTCCAGTACGGCCTCGCCGGTCAGGCGAGCGCGATGGCGTTCAGCCTGCTGCTGATCCTGGTCGCCGTCGCCGGTGTCGTACTCGCCGCGATGAGGAGGCGGTCATGAAGCATGCCGTACGCGTGGCGACCGCGCTGGCATTCGCGCTGGTCATGCTGGTGCCGCTGTTCCCGCTGTACTGGATGGTGATCTCGGCGCTCAAGGGGCCGGAGGAACTGCAGAAGGTCCCCCCGACCTGGTTCCCCGCCGACCCGTCGTTGGGCGCGTTCGGCGAGGTGTTCCAGGTCATCCCGTTCGGCGACGCGTTCCTCAACAGCGTGCTGATCGCCGGGGTGTCGACCCTGTCGGTGCTGGTGACCAGCGTGATGGCCGGATACGTGTTCGCGAAGTACCGCTTCAAGGGGCGCGACGTGCTGTTCTGGGCCGTCGTCGCCACGATGTTCCTGCCGCCGATCGTCACCCTCGTCCCGCTGTACTGGCTGGTCTCGACCATGGGCCTGGCGGACTCGTATCTCGGCGTGATGCTGCCCTGGCTGGCGAACGCGTTCGGGATCTTCCTGATGCGGCAGTTCATCTCGGACGTGCCCGACGAGCTGATCGACGCGGCGCGCATCGACGGCGCGTCGGAGGCGCGGATCCTGTGGCGGGTGATCACGCCGTTGCTGCGGCCGGCCGTGGTCAGCCTGGCGATCTTCGCGTTCGTCTTCTACTGGAACAACTTCCTGTGGCCGCTGTCGATCCTGCAGTCGGACGACAAGTTCCCCGTGGTCCTCGCGCTGAGCCGCCTGCTCTCCTACAGCACGAGTGTGCGCTACCAGAACGTCGTCATGGCGGGGGCGCTGATCGCCAGCGTGCCGACCATGCTGGTCTTCCTGCTCGCGCAGCGGGTGTTCGTGCGGAGCGTCGCGCGTACGGGGGTGAAGGGTTGATCTTCATCGGGATCGACGTGGGCGGCACGTCCGTCCGCGTGCTGACCGAGACGTCCGGCCGGCGCGGTGAGATCGTCTCCGTTCCCGTCGCCGGCTCGTACGACGCCTTCCTCGACCAGATAGCGACCCTGTGCGCGGCGGCCGGACGGCCGGAGGCGGTCGGGGTGGGGCTTCCGGGGACGTCGGACGGCGACCGCCCCCTGTTCGTCCCCGCGCTGCCCTGGATCGAGGGCCGGCCCCTCCGGGAGGACCTGGAACGGCGGCTCGGCACGACGGTGCGGCTCGGCCTGGACGGCCATCTCACCCTGCTCGCCGAGGCGGCCGAGGGCGCGGCCAGGGGGGCGAGGTCCGCCGTACTGCTG
The DNA here is from genome assembly GCF_020826795.1 of Microtetraspora sp. AC03309. Lineage (NCBI taxonomy): Bacteria > Bacillati > Actinomycetota > Actinomycetes > Streptosporangiales > Streptosporangiaceae > Microtetraspora > Microtetraspora sp. AC03309. The sequence continues at coordinate 5,387 of NZ_JADDIL010000158.1, forward strand.
GCCGTCGGCACGGGCATCGGCGGGGCGCTGCTGGTGGACGGCCGGATCTGGAAGGGCGCGCACGGCAGCGCGGGCTCGTGGGGCTGGCTGCCCGCGCCGCCTCCCGAGCCCGGCCCGGCACCCGAACCC
>NZ_JADDIL010000159.1:0-5457 GCF_020826795.1 Microtetraspora sp. AC03309
GTACGGGGGATGGGGACGGCGGGGTTGGCCTCCAGGAAGTCGGCCAGGGCGCGCAGGCCGGTGATGACGGCGGTCCGGTCGATGGTCGGCATGGTGGTCGGTCCTTTCAGAAGGCGTCGGGTGCGGGCCGCAGGGTGCGGAGCAGGTCTGAGGCGAGCTGGTTGGACACGCCGAGGCGGGCGCGGAGCAAGTCACGGGTGATCGGTCGACCGTGCTTGGAGTGGTGTTCGTCGGCCACCCGCCGGGCGTAGTCGACGAGCGCCGAGGACGGCCCAGGACCGTCGTCCTGTTCGTCCTCGTCGGTGGGGACGAGAGCCGGGACGGAGGACGAGCCATCGCCCGAAGAGGACGGCCCGCCATCGGTCGAGGACGGAGAGGCCGACGCCGAGGACGAGCCCGTGACGGTCGAGGACGGAGCTGGGACCCCGGACGGGACGAGGGCGGGCGACGCGTACGGCGAGGCGATGAGCGGCGAGGACGCCGGGACGATGGCCGAGGACGGGACCGGGGACGGCTCCAGATGAGGGCCGGAGGCACGCCGCTCCAGCATCGACACCGCGACCAGGAACGCGCCCGCCGGAGTCGCGGCGGTCAGCCACCCCCACACGCTCGGGTCAGCCTGATGCAGGTTCGCGGCCAGGGACAGGACGATCCCGGCGACCAGGACGAGCGTCGGCCACGACACCCAGCCCCGCCGTATCCGTCCGGTCTTCTTGTCCCGCTGGCGTTCCCGAGCGGCCATGACACAGGTGAGGTCGACGCAGACGGCCACGGCCCAGGCCATCCAGCCCTCTTGTCCGCTCTCGGTGGCGGTGTCGCGGATGTGGGTGAAGCTGCCGGCCCCGGCGATGGCGGCCAGGATCAGGACCGGCCCGGAGTCGGCCAGCCGTAGCGCCAGGCGGGACGCGGTCATGCTCATGCTGTTCACTCCCTTCGCATGCGGGTCGGGTGGGCGGTCAGGCGGCGAGCTCAGGACTGCTGCTTGCGGGAAGCTCGTGGCCCAGGCCGGAGGCGGCGACCTGCGCCCACGACGGCGTCACGGTGGCGAAGGTGTCGGCGGCCTGCTCCGCCGCAGAGGTGGAGACGTAGCCGGATCGGGCGCGATACCAGCGGCCATCGCTTCCGGTGATGACAGCGACGCCAGGCAGCTCCGGCGGGATCGAGCGGGCGGCAACCAGCGCGTCGGGGTCGAGGTCCCCGAGCGTCATCACCGCGGTTTCCGGATCATTCACGCGGTGGCAGACCCGGCCGCCGATCTGGGCCCGCAGCGCCGTCACGCCAGGGCCGAGGTCGGAGCCGATCCGCTGACCCGACAGCACGAGATGGATGCCGAACGCCCGCCCGAGCTGGGCGATCCGCAACAGTGCGGTAGCGGTCTGGGTGACCTGATCTTTCTCGGCTCTGTCGGCGGTCAGGAAGAGCTCGGCCACTTCGTCGACCAGGAGCACGACCGGGATCGGCCGCGCGCCGTCGGAGAGCTGCCAGATGTCGCGCACCCCGTACCGGCGGCAGGAGAGCATCCGGGCGCCCATGACCGCGATCAGGTCGGCCAGCAGCTCCAGACACTCCCCGCGCGTCGTGGCCAGCGCGGTCAACCGCTGCGCGTACGGCGAGAGTTCGACACCGCCTTTGAGGTCGAACCCGACCAGGGCGACCGGCTGCGGAGCCAGGCCCACGATGAGCGCGTTGATCAGGTTGGACTTGCCGGACTGTGTCGCTCCCGCGTTCATCCAGTGCGGGATCAGCCGCAGATCCATCCGCCAGGCCGCGCCGGTCTCCAGCACCCCGACCACCGGCCGTAGCAGGTCCTCGGCCCGCCACCCGTCCGCTGGTTCAGCGGGAGCCAGGGCCGGAGCGACGTGCGCTAAAGGGTCACGGTTAATCCCCTGCACGGTCACCCGGCCCGGACGGGAGCCGACGACGCGGACCGCTTCGATCCGCCAGGCGTGCGCCAGCCGCTCGCACACCTTGGCGTAGTCGTCGGGGATCTGCCCATCCAGCAGGTGGAAGGTGATGCGGAAGCCATGCCGTACCGGGCGGGGCAGGCCCATCCACGGCTTGGTGTCGACCGCGACCCGCTGGAAGCGCCGTTTGACCCGGACGACTCCGGTCGAGGCGACCAGGCCCGGGACGGTGGTGAACCACCAGCGGTGCCGCTTCTTGGTGAGCCCGCAGCCGGAGGCCACGTGCCGCCAGGACCAGCGCAGCCAGACCGCTTTGCGCGGGAAGATCAGCAGGTACCAGTACGAGACCGGCGCCCACCGCCGCCAGGCCATCAGGACGACCAGGGCGGCGGCGGCGAGCAGGATCGGCCGGGGGATGTCGGGCATCAGTTCACCCCCGCACTGGCCGTGACCGGGGTGAAGGACTGGGCGCGGTAGGAGATGCCCCACCGGCCCGCCTGCTCCCAGACGTAGCCGACCAGGCCGACCGGGATCACCTCGTCCCCCGCCGAGACCTGCGGTTCGGGGCTGATGCTGACCTTGACGAGCTCCATCCGGCCGAACTCGTCCTCAACCATGAGGGTGACCTCGTACATGACGTTGCCGTCGCGGTCCCGCTTGACCTCTCCGGTCTCCTTGCTCACCAGCCGGGGCCGGGCGCCCTTGGCGACGGAGACGGAAAGCCGGCTGACGTCGACGGGGATCGGGATGTTGCGCATGATCGTTTCCTTTGATCGGAGTGAGACTTCCTGGAATACATGGAACGCTTGGAATTCTAAGTTGTCAAGGAGTGCTTCGCAGACTTGGTTGGTTTCTTTACCTGGGTGTGCTCAACTGGAGGGCGGAGACGAGGAGAGCCCCGATGGTGGAGAAGACCGGCCGACCGGCCTACCTGCAGATCGTTGACGAGCTGCGCGCCCAGATCCGCGCCGGCTCACTGCCGCCCGGTACGGCACTGCCGTCCATCGCGCAGCTCTGCGAGCGGTTCGAGGTCTCCGCCAGCGTGGTCAAGTCCGCGATCAGCGTCTTGCGCACCGAGGGGCTCGTGGTGGGCCAGCAGGGCAAGGGCGTGTTCGTCCGCGAAGCCCCGGCATCGGCCCCCGAGCCCTCCGGCATCAACGCCGAGATCCTGGACCAGCTCACGCAGATGCGCGCATCGGTCAAGGAGTTGGGGGATCGGCTTGCCGCTCTGGAGTCGGCGGTGTTCCCCAAGCGGAAGTGATCTCCGCGACCCGACAGGCCAACTCCTCCAGCTCCGCCCGCATTTCGGCCAGCATTTGAATGATGCGCCGCTCGTCCGCATTCATGCTCATTTCTCCTCGCTCATCCCTGGCGTCTTTCGCCCTTTCGGGATGGCTCAAGTTCACCGTGAGCTGCGGGTTTCCGGTATCACGCCGATCTAGTTAAGCTTTTTCAGTCCGTCTCAACGGGCGTTTACACGAGCGTTTTCACATGCACGACCGCACACCGCGCACCACCACCCCAAGCGTGAAGGCGAAGGTATGCAATGAAGACGACCCAGCGACCCGGCTGGACCCCTTCCCGCCTGCGGGAACACCGCGAAGCGCACGGCCTCACCCTGGAGGCGGCGGGCGAGCGTCTCAGGCTCGCGGCCGGCCGCCACGGCCTTGCCGTTCCGGCGGCGAACTTCCAAACACTCTGGGGACATGAGCAGGGAACCATCTTCCCCGGCCCGCACTATCGACGCGCGTACTGTCTGCTTTATCAGGCAACGGAGCCCGAACTAGGCTTCCGCCCCCCTTTGCCCGGTGAATCACAGAAAGCGGAAATCGTGATTTCCGAATTGCCTGCGCCCACGGACCCCGCCACCGACAACGCCGCCGCCCAGGTCATCGAAGAAGCATTCACCAAAGTCTCCATCGGCGGCATCGAACCCGGCGACTCCCCACAAGCCCTCCTACGCACCCGCGTGGTCGACGCCTGGCGCAGACGCCACGGCGGAGGCAGCCCCAAACCGATCCTCGTCCTCGTCGGCGGCTACGCCGGATCAGGCAAGACCGAGTTCTCCCGCTTCCTATCCGACATCACCGGCTGGGCGTTCCTGGACAAGGACTCGCTGACCCGCTTCATCGTCGAGCGGCTGCTCATCTCTCTCGGCGGTGACCCCCACGACCGGCACACGGACCTGTATCTGAAGGAGGTTCGTCCGCTGGAGTACCGGTGCCTGATGGAGACCGCGTGGGACAACCTCAACGTCGGCACCTCCACCATCCTGTCTGCGCCGTTCATCTCGGAGTTGAAGGATGAGGCCTGGTTCACCCGGCTGGAGAACCGGTGCGCCGCCAAGGGCATCGACGTAGCCGCGATCTGGGTCCGCTGCGACACCGACTCCATGCGCGAGTACATCGAGTTCCGCGCCGCCGCCCGCGACACCTGGAAGCTGAGCAACTGGGACCAGTACGCCGAAGGGCTCAACGTCGAGGCCAGCCCACCCACGGCACACGTCACCGTCGACAACCGGCTTGGCGCTGCGATCAGCCTCGCTGACCAGACCCGCGAAGCGCTCAAGCGGATCTTGGCGTGACGGTGCGCGGCATCGTGCTGTACGGCCCGCCTGCCAGCGGCAAGAGCACCATCACGGCCGCACTCGCCGACATCGACCCGCGGTTCACCCTGCTCCGCAAGCTCAAGGTCGGCACCGGCCGCGCCGATGAGTACGACTTCGTCACCGCCGAGCACCTGGAGCAGCTGCGCGAGGCCGGACGGTTGCTGGTCGAGACCCGCCGGTACGGCAACGCCTACGCCGTCGACGCCCGTACCGTCGAGGCGATGGCCGAGGCCGGACAGGTCCCTATCGTGCATGTCGGCAGCATCGCCGACCTGCACCAGCTCACCGGTGGCGGCGGCGACTGGTTGCGGGTACGGCTCTGGGTCCCGCGTGAGGTGTGCGAGCAGCGTTCGCGAAGCCGAGGCGACCCCGACACCGGCAAGCGTCTCCAGGCGTGGGACGAGGCCCAAGCCGACCTCACTGCCCACGCCGAGACGGCGGCGTTCGATCTGTCGATCTCCACGCAGGATGCCGATGCCGTAGCGGTGGCGCGGGAGATAGCCGGCGCTTTCGCCGCTCTGTCCGCCGAGGGGGAGGGGGCCGGTTCGGTCGGTCATCGGATGTGACCGAGCAGGATGTTTGTCCACAGCCGCCGGGCGGGGACAGAGCGCAGCCATTCGCTCTCGCTCACAACGGTGCCGTCGGAGGCGCGGTAGTGACGGCGGGTGAAGAGCAGACCCCCGGCCTGGCACAGCTCATAGACGATGTCCTGGCATTCGCAGGTGTGCTCAAGAACCCGGACCCTGCTCGCGCGCGGGCGGCATTCCTGCCATGGCAGCTTCTCCCACCCGGCTTTCGGGTGCGCGGGATGGATGCCGTGATACTCGCCGGTCGGGCCGTCTGATGCCATGCCGATGATCCCCTTCTCACATGGGGTGGCCGAACGAGGGATGGTGGCCCCCGCAGAGCCACCCGCCCCCGAGTGCCCTCTGCGGGGGCGGGCAC
>NZ_JADDIL010000160.1:0-5424 GCF_020826795.1 Microtetraspora sp. AC03309
GCCTCCTCCACCGCCTCCTCCTCCACCGCCGCGCCCGCCCCCGCGGCGGCACCCCATATCCCACGGATCCCCTCCTCTTCCTCCTCCGCGGCGGGCTCGTCGATCCCGGTTCCGCTGACCAGGCTGATCGGCCGCGACGGTGACGTGGTGGCGATCAGGGAGCTGCTGGAGTCCCATCGGCTCGTGACGATCAGCGGGCCCGGCGGGTCCGGCAAGACGCGCGCGGCGTTCGAGGCGGCCAGGGGCCACGGCGCGGGCGAGGGTCCGTGGGCCGTGCTGCTCGCCGACCTGACCGACCCGGAGCTCCTGCCCGACGTCATCGGCGCGGCCATGGGCGCGTCGTTCGTGCGGGGCACCGCGGAGCTGGCCACCGCGATCGGCGACCGCGAGATCCTCCTCGTCCTCGACAACTGCGAGCACCTGGTGGGAGATGTCGCCGCCCTCACGGAGGAGCTGCTGTCGCGCTGTCCGCGCCTGCGGCTGCTGACCACGAGCCGGGAGGCCCTCGCGATCACGGGAGAGGTCACCTGGGAGATACCCCCGCTGGACCCGGACGGCGCCGGCGTCGAGCTGTTCGTCGAGCGCGCGCTCGCCCTGCGGCCCGGCTGGCGGCCCCGCCGCTCGGAGCGGGAGATCGTGTCGGGGATCTGCCATGCCCTCGACGGGCTCCCGCTGGCGATCGAACTGGCCGCCGCGCAGACCCGGATCCTGTCGCTGGAACAGATCGCCGACGGCCTCGCCGACCGTTTCGACCTGCTCTCCACGGGGTCCCGTACGGCCCCGGCACGGCACCGCGACCTGGAGGCGGTGATCGAGTCGAGTGTCCGCCTCCTCACCGAGGGCGAGCGGGAACTCCTGGCCCGCCTCGCCCTGTTCGAGGGAGGCTTCGACCTGGAGGCCGCCCAGTGGCTCACCGACCGGCCGCGCGTGCTGCCGAGCCTGAGCGCCCTGGTCGCCAAGTCGCTGGTCGCGGCCGAGGCCACGGGCTCCCCCCGGCGCTACCGGATCCTGGAGACGATCAGACGGTACGCGGAGCGCCTGCTGACCGGCGACGAGCGGCGCCGCTGGGCGGACCGGCACGTCGCCTGGGCGAACGAGCTGGCCGAAACCGCGAACCGGCGGCTGAGGTCGTTCGACGCCGACGTCTGGATGCGCCGGCTCCAGCACGAGCAGGCCAACATGCGCGCGGCGCTGGGCCATGCCATGGCGACGGGCGACGTCGACTCCGCGCTGCGGCTCGCCTGCGCCCTGTCCTGGTACTGGTACCGCACCGGACACGGGCACGAGGGCATCGGATGGCTGACCAGGGCGCTCGACGCCGCCGGGGCCGACCATCCGGGGCGCGCGCAGGCGCTGGTGGGCCGGGCCATGCTGCGCTACCTCGTGGGCGACGCCTTCGGCGGCAACGAGGACGTCGTCCAGGCCTCGGAGGAGGGGGAGCGGACGGGCGAGATCGAGGTCGTCGCCCGCGCCCTGCCGTACCGGGCCTATTTCCAGCAGCTCACCGGCGACCCGGGGCGGTCGCAGGAACTGATCCAGGAGGCGGCCCGGCTGATCCCGAGCGTCGGCCTGCCGTGGATCGAGGCGGAGATGATGATGATCCGCGGCCAGATCACCAGGGCGACGGGGGACTTCCGGCTCGCCGCCGCCCAGCTGATCCAGGCCGCGGACATCGCCGACCTGTGCGGGCACGACTGGGCGTCCGTCTCCTCGTGGTGGATCGCCGCCAAGGTGTCCATGGACCTGGGCGACGCGGAGCGGGCGATCCGCCAGGCGGCGCACGGCGTCGTCCAGCTCGACCGGAGACTGGACGTCACCAGCTGGCTCGCGTGCGTGCACGTGCTGGCCGGAGCGCTCGGCATGGCGGGACAGCCGATGGAGGGCGCGGTGCTGCTCGGCGCGGTGGAGGCCATCGGCGGCCGGGTCGGCTACTCCCCCGCGGCCATGGACCCGGTGGACGGCCCGCGCAACGTCGCCGCCGTACGCTCCGCCCTGCCGGAGGAGACCTATGCGGAGGCGGTCGCCATGGGCGCGAGCCTGAGCCGCGACGACGTCACCGCGACGGCCAGACGCCTGATCCACACCAGCCCGGGGGACGACGCGGTGTACCGGCGGTGATCCGCGTGGACCATTCGTGACCGAGTCCTACCCGATCGGGTGATGTGACGGATCCGAGGCGTGATCAGCATGAAGTGAGGCGAGCCGAAGGAGCCAGGAGATGACCGAGCAGCGAGCCGAGCTTCCCCGCGCGCAATGGCACAGCTTCTTCGAGATGCTGACCAAGGACTATGAGGGTGCCGACGTCACCGTCGAGGTGTTGGACCGCGCGTTCGGGGACCAGGTGGAGGCCGCGAAGCTCCCGCTCGCCTACCTGGAGTACGACGAGAAGGACGACTGCTTCTCCGTCGGCCTGGGCGGGCGTGACAGCAAGTATCCGGTGGTGCTGCGGCATGCCGTCACGCGGCCGCGGCGGATCCTCACGACGTCGTCGATTCCGGGGACGCCGTGGGCGCTGGACATCGAGGACGAGGACGGGACGCAGACGCTGGTGACCCTCCACCTCCGGCCCGAGATCCGGTGACCCGAGATCCGGTGAACCGGGCCGTCCGGCTCGACGGGGCTACTCGCCGACGGCGTGGCTGAGCGCGGCGGCGAGCGTGGGATAGATGTTCATCCTGACGGTGAGACCGAGGATGGTGAACAGGTGCTGGATGTGCGGGCTCAGCCCGCACACCGTCACGCCCCCGCCCGAGCCGCGGGTGCGCGTGTAGCAGTCGAGGATGACCCGGATGCCGGAACTGTCGATGAACCGCAACGCGGTCAAGTCGAAGAGCAGCTGACACGACGGTTCCCTGTCGAGGGTCCGCTCCACCTGCTCGCGGAGCTCGGGCTCGGTCAGCACGTCGAGTTCACCGATCACGCTCACGACCGTGAACGGCGGGTGCGGCGAGACCGACACACGGAAGTCACGCACGCGCTCCACCTCCCAAGGTGAAGGACCCGGCCCGTTGGCAATTGTACGACCCGGCCGCCCAGAAGATGATCAAGCTCTGCGCCCCGGCCGGACCCCGCGCCCGGCCGCGCCGTCGCCACGGGGCGGCCTCACTCGCGGGAGCTCGTCGCGAGGGAGAAGTACGCCTCCTCCTCCTGGGCGAAGTGCAGGGTCAGCACGGCGTACAGGCCGTACAGGCAGGCCCGCAGGTCGTCGAGCTGCCCCGGACGCGGGCCGTCGGGCTCCGCGAGCTCGATGTGCCGGCCGAGCCGGGTGACCAGCCGGTCGATCTCGGCGTGCGCCCTGCTCATCGTCACCGTCGCCTCTGGGTCGCCGAGCAGTTCGCCCATCGCCGGATAGAGCCGCTGCTCCTCCTCGTGCTCGTGGGGCAGCAGTTCCTGGATGAGAAAGTCGTGAACCCGCCGCAGCCGGGCGAGGGTGTCCGGCGCCGGAGGTGAGGAGAGCTCGTCGGCGACGTCCCTGATCATCTCCAGGGGAGGGCGCAGTTCGGCGTGCTCGCTCTCGAACCGGCGGAGCAGGGCGTCCGTGCGGCCGTTCATCCGCCGCCGCGCGCCGAGGCCGGGGGTGAGCGCCCGGAGCGCGTTCAGGATGACGGCCACGTCGATGCCCTCCTGGAGCAGGGCGCCGCCCGCTGGGGGCAGGTATCCCAGCGCGGCCACGACCATGGCGGCCAGGGACAGCCCGATGCCCACGCCCGCGCTCTGCACGGCGATCCGCCGCGACCGGCGGGCGACGTCCATCGCGTCGGCCAGCCGGTCGATCCGGTCGGTGGTGAGCACCACGTCGGCGGCCTGCGCCGAGGCGCCGGAGCCGCGCGCGCCCATCGCCACGCCGACGTCGGCGGCGGCCAGCGCGGGCGCGTCGTTGATGCCGTCGCCGACCATCGCGGTCGTGGCCCGCCGCACCTCGTCCCTGACCCCCTCCACCTTGCCGGCCGGGCTGCGCTCGGCGAGCACCTGGTCCACCCCCAGCACCGTGGCGACGCTCTCCGCGACCTCGGCCCGGTCCCCGGTGAGCATCACCACCCGGTCGATCCCGGCCGTGCGCAGCCGCCGCAGCGTGCGCCCGGCGTCGCCGCGCACCTGATCCCGCAGCAGGATCACACCGGCGACCCGGTCGTCCACGGTCACCCAGACGGTCATCGCCCCGTCGAGCGCGGCCCTGGCCCGCTGGGCGTCCTCCCAGGGGGAGCGTGACGCCGTGCGCGCCTTCCCGACGCGGATCTTGCTCCCCTCGACGAGCGCCGTCGTGCCCGAGCCCGGCTCCTCCCGCACGTCGCCGGGCGCGGGCAGGGCGAGGCCCCTCTCGCGGGCCGTACGGACGATCGCCGCGGCCAGCACATGCGACGACATCTGGTCCACGGCGGCCGCCAGCCGCAGGACCTCGTCGCGGTCCCGGCCGGGGGCGGGAACGATGTCCACCACCTGCGGCCGGCCGACGGTGAGCGTCCCGGTCTTGTCCAGCACCAGCGTGCGCGCCCGGCCGAGGGTCTCCAGCGCGCCGCCGCCCTTCACCACCACACCGTGCCGTGCCGTACGGGACAGGCCGGAGGCGATGGCGGCGGGCGCGGCGAGCAGCAGCGGGCAGGGGGTCGCCACGACCAGCACGGCGACCGCGCGGACCGGGTCGCCGGAGACCAGCCAGGCCAGCCCGGCGACCAGGAGCGTCGCGGGCAGGAACCAGGCCGCGAACCGGTCGGCGAGCCGCACGATGGGGGCGCTGTCCGCCTCCGTCTCGCGGGCCAGCCGCACCACGCCCGCGTAGGTGCTCTCGGCCGCGGTCACCGTCGCGCACATGTCGAAGGCCGCGCCCGCGTTGACGACGCCGCTGGGTACGCTCTCGCCCTCGGAGTGCTCCACCGGCAGCGACTCCCCGGTCAACGCCGACTCGTCGAGCAGCGCGACGCCCCGCCGCACCACGCCGTCCACCGGAACCGTCTCGCCGCTCGGGACGAGCAGCAGGTCGCCGAGCCGTACGTCGTCGACGGGGACGACGTGCGGCGTTCCGTCGTCGTAGCGGCGTGCCGTACGCGGCGCGCGCTCGTACAGGGCCGTCAGGTCACGGCGGGCCCGGCGCAGCGCGTAGTCGTCCAGGACCTGGCCGGTCGAGAGCATGACGCCGATCAGCGCACCCGCCAGGTACTCCCGCACGGCGAGGGAACCGACCAGGGCGAGCACGGCGATGGCGTCCACGCCGAACCTGCCGTGCCGCAGCGCCGAGATCACCCACCAGGCGGCGGGGAACAGGGCGGCTACGATCCCCACGGTCCACGCCACGTCGGCCGCGCCGACGGCGCCGAACAGGTACAAGGCACCGCCCGCGAACAACGCGCCGATCGTCACGACGAGCAGTGCGATGAGGCCGAACCGTCTCACGTCCGTCCCCTCCCCCGAGGTGAATGCCCCTCCCCC
>NZ_JADDIL010000161.1:0-5411 GCF_020826795.1 Microtetraspora sp. AC03309
CCCCCACCCCCGCCCCCGTTCCAGCCGGGCCGCGCGGCGTGCCGGTAGCGGGGAGCGCCGCGAGTCCCGCCGCGGGAAGCGGGAGCGCGGCCGCGCGGGGTGGTGCGGCCGGAGGTGGGAACGCGGCGGCCGCCGGAGGTACGGCGGCGTTCGGGGGTGCGGGCCGGCGCCCGCCCGCCCTCGTGCTGGCCGCGGCGGGACTCGCCGTCGCCCTCGTCTCCGGAGGCGTCACGTACGTGGTCACGCCACGGCCGGTCGCCCTACCGGAAGCGGCGCAGTCCCCCTCACCCGTCACCTCCACGCGTTCCGGCGCCACGAGTCCCGGCGCCACGAGTCCCGGCGCCACGGCCACCGCGTCTCCTGTGACCTCCGCGTCTCCCGTGGCGTCGGCCGGCTCGCCGGCGTCCGGAACCGGGCTGCCGAGCGGCGGTTCGGTGCACGAGCTGCCGGGCGACCCGGCCCGCCTGATGGCGTACCAGGTGAGCGGGGACGGCAAGACGAGCACCGCCTACGCGCGCACCCCGGACGGCTCCGGCTTCGCGCCCGCCGGAGGCGACGGCGTGACGGCGATGGTCTCCCCCGACGGCCGCTGGCTGGCCACGATGAACCCGCTCTACTTCGTGGAGTCCGAGCGGCAGGTCATCACCTTCACCGACCGGCGTACCGGCGAGCGGTTCGGGGTCGCGACGCTCGGCTCGCCGTACTTCACGCAGGGGCAGACCTGGTCACGGGACGGCAGTCGCCTCCTGCTCACCGTGTTCGACCGGTCCGGAGGCGTCAAGGCGATCCACGCCAAGGGCTTCCTCATCGTCGATCCCGTGGTGAGAAGCGCGAGGTTCGTCCAGACGGCGAACGAGACGGACGTGCGGGCATACCTCGCGCTCCCGGAGTCCAGCCGCTCCATCGGGTTCTTCCGCTGGACGCCGGACGGAACCGAGGTCGCCGCGCTCTACGTGACCCCCGAGGAACGGCTCGGCACGCGCTTCTGGGACCTGTCCGGGCGGGCGGTCCGCAGCATGCACTGGGTCGGGTACCCGGTCGGCGTGGACGATCCGTTCTCCCCGTCCGGCAGGACGTTCGTCACCACCGGCTGCGAGAGCTCCTACGCCGTCTGCGTGTGGGACGCCGTGACGGGCGTGCGGAGGGCGACCGTACCCGGCGACGGCGACCTGACCACGCTGGGCTGGTTCGACGACGACCACCTCGTCATGGGGCGGTGGTCCGGCAAGAACCTGTACACGGCGGGCGTGGTCGACCTGCGGGGCAAGGAGGTGCGGGCGCTCGTGGAGCTGAAAGCGGCCAGGGGCGCCGCCGTCCAGCTCTGGTTCGGCCGTAGCTGACCGCCATGCCCGTCCCCTCCCCTCCGCGGCCGGGCGACCCCGCCGACATCGACGGACACCGGATTCTGGGCAGGCTCGGCTCCGGCGGCCAGGGCGTCGTCTACCTGGCCGAGACCGGGACCGGCGACCGGGTGGCCGTCAAGGTCCTGCACGCCGCCACCGACGCCGAGTCGCGGGCCAGGTTCCACCGGGAGGCGGAGGTGCTGCCGCACGTCGCCTCCTTCTGCACCGCCCAGGTCCTGCGCGTCGGCGTGTCCGGCTCGGTGCCGTACATCGTCAGCGAGTACGTCGACGGGCCGACGTTGCAGCAGGCCGTGCTCGAACGTGGGCCGCTGGGCGGGCGTGAGCTGCACCGGGTCGCGGTGGGAACGGTCACCGCACTGGCCGCCATCCACCGGGCGGGCGTGGTGCACCGCGATTTCAAACCGGCCAACGTCCTGCTGAGCCGGGACGGCCCCCGGGTGATCGATTTCGGCATCGCGCACGCGATCGGCGGTGACGCCACGGGTGAGGGGGTGCTCGGCACCCCGGCGTTCATGGCGCCGGAGCATCTGCGGGACGCGCCGAAGGGGCCCGCGTCGGACATGTTCGCCTGGGCCTCGGTGATGCTCTACGCGGCCTCGGGCCTCCCTCCGTTCGGTGCCGACACCGTGCCGGCGATCATGCGCAGGATCCTCACCGAGGACCCCGACCTCGGCCCACTCGACGGGGAGCTGCGCGCGGTGGTCGCCGAGTGCCTGGCCAAGGACCCCGCCGACCGGCCTCCCGCCAGCCAGGTGCTGCTCCGTCTGCTCGGCCGTCCGCGCCCGCGTACTGAGGACGCACCCGTGCCCACGGACGGGGACGGGGACGGGGACGGGGACGCGAGCGGAGGCGGCAGCGCGAGCGGAGGCGGCAGCGCGGACGGGGTCGGCGGCGCCCGCCGGACGCGGCCCAGGGGACGCGGCTGGGCGCGGGCCGCGGCCGCCGCGGGCACGGCCGTCGTGCTCACCTCCGCCGTGACCGCGTACCTGATGACCCGGCCGGAGCCGGACACGGCGACCGGCCGGACCACCTCGCCGTCGGCGTCCGCGTCGCCCCTTGTGTCGCCTTCTGCGTCCCCTCGGGTCAGCGGCCCGCCCGCGCCCGCCGGTGTCCCAGTACGCGTGCCCGAGTTGGCGGCGACGTTCCACGAGGATCCGTCCGATCCGATCCGGCTCACCTCGTTCGTCGTGAGAAGGAACGACCTGGAGGTGTATCCGGCGTACGTGCGCCTGCCGGGCGGCGCGGAGTTCAGGTCGCTCACCCACTATCGCGATCCGGTCGTCTCGCCCGACGGCCGGACCGTCGCGGCGGTCTACTGGCAGCCCAAGGAGGTGCCGGACGACGCCAACACGGTCTGGTTCACGGACCGGGCCACCGGCGGCGAGTTCGCCGTCCGCACGGTGGACAAGCCGCTGCTGGTCAAAGCGTCGGTGTGGTCTCCGGACGGCACCCGAGTGCTCGTGACCGTCCACCAGGACAGGCGCACCGTGGGATTCGTCATCGTGAACGTGGCCGCCCGGACGTCGTCGTACGTCCCGGTCGACGATCCCGGCCTGTCCGACTTCCTCTGGAGCCAGGACGGCGCCGCGGTGGTGCACGGGTTCGGCTCGGCCGGAGTCCGGTTCCGTTCCGTTGACGGGCGGGTCCTGCGCACGTTCGAGGACGCCCGCTGGTCGGACGCCGGGCTGTCGCCGTCGGGACGACTGCTCGCCACCCTGTGTCCGGGCAAGGTGGCGAGCGCCTGTGTGCTCGACGCCGTGACGGGCGAGCGGCGCGCCCGGTTCGCCCTTCCCGGCGGCCGTGTCCTGTGGAGCTGGTTCAACGAGGACCACGTCCTGGTCTTCGACCGGAGCGCCGCTCCCTGGAAGACCTGGATCGTGGACCTCACGGGCAGGCCGGTACGGCTCTACGCCGAGTTCGCCGGCTCCGAGGACACCTACTGGCTACTGCACTTCTCCCCGTGACGCATCAGCCCGGTTTCGCCCTCCGACAGCCTCGCCATTCGGGCCGGCCCATCCCCTGACACCCGCCACCCTCGGCCGGTTCATCCGAAGGCGCCTGCCTGTTGCCGTGGCCGAAGTATCGAGACCGGTCCGCCGTCACGAGACCGGTCCACCGGTCAACGGTGCCCGAGCCGGCCGATGGCCTCTCTCCCCCGCCGCATCGACGGTCTCCACCCACCACCTCGGCCGAGCTATCCACCTTTTCACTGACGCGTCAGAGCCGGGCAGCGACCGATGCCCTTGGTGCTCACCCCAGAAAGCAATTCCCTCGAACAGAACATTCAGCAGATTGCTCACATTAAGTGCATGTACGACTACCCAGAGTTGTTTATAGAACGTGTGAGCGATATATTTGCGGTGGGCTTAGCGATCGGAGGGGGAAGGGAGGCGTAATCGGATGGTTGTTTCGGGTGGTGTGCTGCTGTCAGCTCGCGCGGAGGGCTCGGAGGAGTCATGTGGGCTGCCGCCGTCCTCCTTGGGGCGGCGTGCGCATCGGCGGCGCAGGTCGCCGGCCGGGGCCGGTCGTTTCGCTGGTGACGCGTACGGTGCCGTGCTGTTGCTTGACCGTTCTCGTCTTCGCCGGCCGGTTTCGCCCCCGGCCGCTGCCGTCCGGCCCGCTGTCGTCCCGCCTGACGCCGAACAGCTCGACCCCAACCAGGGCCGCCGGGCTGAGCGGTCACAGCCGGTGAAAGAAGCGGGGGAGGCGAGCGGGGACGCGTCAGCCTGGGACGGGATCTGGCAGAACCGCCAAGAGACGCCGGACCCGACCGACGCGCCCCCGGCTGGCGGGGATGACCGCCACACCCCTGGGCGGGGAGACCGGCCCGATCCCGGACTTGCCGGGGCAGCGGTGACGGACCTGCTGCGCCGCGCTGAGGAGATCGCCGCCGACGTTCAGGGGATACCACCAGACACCGAGGCGGCGATGGCGGAGATCGTGGCGCTGGCCCGCGCGATCGATCTGGCCGAAGCCGCGCTGGCCGCCCGGGCTCGGGTGGCCGAGGCCGGGAAAGGCCACCACCTGTTCGGACGGCGCTCGATCGGGGCATGGCTGGCCCGCGCCACCGGATCACGCGCCGCCCGCGCGAACGAACGCCTCACCCTGGCCCGGCAACTACCCCGACTGCCCCAGGTCGCCGCCCGGCTCACCGACGGCAGCCTGACCTTCGGCTACGCCACCACCATCGCCTCCGCCACGCGTCATCTCGACGACGCCGAGACCGGCCTGGCCGAACCGATCCTGCTCACCCTGGCCGACGCCCCCGCCGCCACCGTCGAAGACGTCGCCCGCGCCGGACAGACCATCATCGAGACCATCGACCCCGACGGGCGGCTGGCGCGGGCCGCGGCCAAGACCGAACGCCAGCACCTGACCATCGCCGACACCCTGGACGGGATGGGCCGCATCACCGGCCTGCTGGACCCCGAACTGACGATGCGGCTGAAGACGTGGCTGGAACCCCTCGCGGTCCCAACCGACAGCACCGACACGCGTAGCCACGCCCGCCGGATGGCCGATGCCCTGGCCATCCGCCTATCGGGCGGCGGACGCCGCACCGTCTTGCACGTGCAGGTGACCGAGCAGACCCTCACCGGCGAATCCGACGCTCCCGCCCATCTGGAGGACGGCACCGCCATCCCCGCCGCCGACGCCCGCCGGATGGCCTACACCGCCGAACTACGGCGGGTGCTCCGCGACGCGCGGGGGATCGTCACCGACTTCGGCCGTTCCCGCCGTCTGGCGTCCGCCGACCAGCGCGAGGCGATCATCGCCCGCTACCGGTCCTGCTGCCGTGAGGGCTGTGACGTGCCCGCCTATTTGGCCGAGATCGACCATATCGAGCCGTGGTATCCCAGCGGTCGTACTGATCTGGGTAACCTCGCGCCGTTGTGCGCGCCTGACAACAAGTGGAAGTCCCGTCATCCGGACAAGGTCGAGGTCATCGACCAGCCGGACGGCACGGTGACGATGCGTTTCCACCGCTATCCCAAACACCGCCCCCGCGCCTGGGCCCGCAGACAGTGACCGTGACAGGGACAGGGA
>NZ_JADDIL010000162.1:0-4954 GCF_020826795.1 Microtetraspora sp. AC03309
GCCCCGGGCCGTGCTCCCCCGGCCCCCATTGACCTGGGCCCTCGTGCCCTGGACCGGGTTCTCCGGGCCTCTGCTGCCCGGGGCCGGGTTGTCCCGGGCCCTGCTGCGAGGGCGGTCCCTGCGGAGGCTGGTCCGCGGGTGGTCTCCCCTGCGCGTTCGGGTCACCCTGGGAGGGCGGTTTCCATTCGGCGGCCGGGTTCCACTGCGGGTCGGTCATTACTCCATTGTCGGCCGTTCGAAGGTCCGAGCCCTCGCCAGACCCGCGGCACGCCCCTTGGCCGCCACCACGAGGGCCATCTTGCGGGACGCCTCGTCGATCATCTCGTCGCCCAGCATGACCGCCCCGCGCCGCTCCACGGTCGTGTAGTAGTCGTACGCCTCAAGGATCAACTCGGCGTGCTCGTAGTCCTCCTGCGACGGCGAGAAGACCTCGTTGCCCGCCTCCACCTGGGAGGGGTGCAGCACCCACTTGCCGTCGAAGCCCAGCGCGGCCGCCCTTCCGGCCACGCGGCGGAAGCCGTCCACATCCTTGATCTGCAGGTACGGCCCGTCGATGGCCTGCAGGTCGTTGGCCCGGGCGGCCATCAGGATCCGCATGAGGATGTAGTGGTAGGCGTCGCCCTCGCCGTACCCGGGGGGCTGCTCACCCACGACCAGGGTCTTCATCCCGATGGATGCCATGAAGTCCGCGGGGCCGAACACCAGCGTCTCCAGCCGGTCGGACGCGGCGGCGATGGCGTCCACGTTGACGAGACCGCGGGCGCTCTCGATCTGCGCCTCGATGCCGATCCTGGGCAGCCCGTGCGCCTTCTCGATCTGGGTGAGCAGCGTGTCGAGCCAGACCACGTGCGAGGCGTCCTCGACCTTGGGCAGCATGACGCAGTCGAGGCGGTCGCCCGCGCCCTCGACGACGTCGATGACGTCGCGGTAGGTCCACTGCGTGGTCAGGTCGTTGACCCTGACGACGATCGTCTTCCCGGTCCAGTCGCCGTCGCGCAGCGCGGCGACCACGTTCTCGCGCGCCTTCTCCTTCGCGGCGGGCGCGACGGAGTCCTCCAGGTCGAGGAAGACCTCGTCGGCGGCCAGTCCCTGGGCCTTCTCGATGAAACGCGGATTGCTGCCGGGCACGGCCAGGCACGAACGTCGAGCACGCATGGCCACACGCTAGCGGGGCCATGGTCGATCGCTACAAAGGAGGTGCCGCGTTCTTGGCACCGGCCTTGTACGGCCATCGGCGCGTCTTTCGCGAAGAATGGCACCGTCCACGAGCGTTGAGGGAGAAAGCGATGACTGAAATCGCCACCGGGGTGCGCCCCGCCGTCCTGTCCGATCTCATCCCCGGAGCCCGGGTCCGCGACGCCGCCCTCGTCCTCGGCGGCGCCACGCTGACCGGCCTGGCCGCCCAGCTCAGCTTCCCCATTCCGGGCTCGCCCGTCCCGGTCACCGGCCAGACCTTCGCCGTCGTGCTCGTCGGCGCGGCGCTCGGATTCAACCGCGCGGCGCTCAGCATGGGCCTGTACGTGCTGGCCGGCATCGCCGGAGTGCCGTGGTTCACGGGCGGCGGACACGGCCCCGGCGGCGCGACCTTCGGCTACCTGATCGGCTTCGTCGTCGCGGCCGCCCTCGTCGGCAGGCTCGCCGAGCGCGGCGGTGACCGCACCCCGGCGCGTACGGCCGGCACGATGATCCTCGGCAACCTGGTGATCTACGCCTTCGGCGTCCCGGTGCTGATGGCGGTGACCGGCATGGGCCTGGCGCCCGCGCTCGCCGCCGGCGTGGTGCCCTTCCTCGCGGGCGACGCCGTCAAGATCGCTGTGGCGGCCGGGCTGCTGCCCGCCGCCTGGAAGCTCACCGGGCGGTCCGGCAGGTGAGCGCCCCTCTGATCGAGGAGGGCGCGAAGAAGTCCGGCGTGCTGTGGGTGACCCTGGCCGCCGGGCCGCGCCTGGCCTGGCATGTGTGGCACGAGGGGGCGATCTACCTCGTGACCGGCGGAGGCGAGCAGGAACTGCCCGGCCTCGCGGAGGCGTCCGAGGTGGAGGTGACCCTCCGCAGCAAGGACAACGGCGCCGAGTTGGTGAGGTTCACGGCCTCGGTCGAGGTGGTGGACCAGTCCCGCTCTCCGGAGGCGGTGGCCGCGCTCGCCAAGGAGCGTCTCAACGCCCCCGACGCCACCACGCTGACCGACCGCTGGGCCGTCGGGTCCGTCATCGTACGGTTGACGCCTCCGGCGTGAGCACGACGGCAGGGTCGGTCTTCGGTCGTGCGGCGGCGGACTGGGCCAGCAGGGCGCCGGCGAGGACGACGGCGCCTCCGACGATCTGGGCGCCGCCGAGCCGTTCGCCGAGCAGGAACCAGGCGATGACGGCGCCCGCGATGACCTCCAGGGTGGCGACGGTGGCGCCGACGGCGGCCGAGAGGCGACGGACCGCGATCACTCCCGTGATGTAGGCGGCGACCGTCGCCACCAGGATCAGCCAGAGCGCGGCGCCCAGCACGGGCAGGGTGTGACCGCCCACCGTCGCGGTCCGGCCGAACGCCGCCCAGTCGATGTTCCAGGGGCGCGAGAGCGGCAGGAGCGCGACGGCCGCGCCCGTCATGCCCCAGGCGATCAGCCCGAGGGGGTCCATGTCGTCATCCGAGAAAGCATCGTTCATCAGGAAATATCCGGCGCAGCAGGCGGCGGCGACGAGCCCCGCCATCAGCCCGAGCGCGTCCAGCCGGATGCCGTCCCAGACCTCCACCACGACGGCCAGCCCCGCCACGGCGACCACGGCGCCCAGATAGGCCGACCGCGCGAGCCGCAGGCCCCGGACGAAACGCACCCAGACCACCACCAGCACCGGGGCGGTGTACTCCAGGAGCAGCGCGACGCCGACCGGCAGCCGGGTGATGACGAAGAAGAACAGGCCCTGGACGGCGGCCACCGCGATCAACGCGTACGCGGCGACGAAAAGCAGCCGGTCACGCGGGATCCGAAGGGCCTTCGGCCGTACAATCGCGAGAGCGACGACCAGGAGCAGTCCCGCCCCGGCCATGCGCACCCAGACCGCCTCCGTCGGCGTCAGCCCGGCCGCTCCCAGATATCGGGCCATCGGCCCGGAGAAGCCGAAACAGCACGCCGAGGCGACCGCGATCGCCAAGCTCGCCGCCCTCACACCCACCACCCCATGTAACTACCATTAGCCCATTTTGATCCTGTCATACCAGGCCGTCCGGCGCATCCCGGCGTAATCTGGCAAGGTGGATCGGATCTTCGTGGCCCGGCTGGCCGGGCTCGCGGTGTTCGACCCGGCCGGTGACCAGATCGGCCGGATCCGGGACGTGGTGGCCGCGATGCGCGGCCCTCTCCCGCCGCGTGTCCACGGCTTCGTCGTCGAGATCCAGCCGCGCCGCCGGGTGTTCCTGCCGATCACCCGCATCACCAGCGTCGAGTCCCGGGCCGTCATCTTCACCGGCAAGCTCAACATGCGCAGGTTCGAGCAGCGCGAGTCCGAGACCCTCGCCATCGGCGAGATGCTCGACCTGACCGTGCGCTTCCAGGGCGAGGAGGTCACCGTGCTCGACCTCGCCATGGAGCAGGCCCGCCCGGCCGAATGGGTGCTCGGCAAGGTCGCCGTACGACGCGGGTCCAGGCGGCGTGGCGAGACCCTCATCGTGGACTGGCAAGAGGTCACGGGCTTCGGCGTGGTCCAGAAGGACCAGGGCGCGGCCAACCTGCTCGCCGCCTTCGACACGATGCGCTCCGCCGACCTCGCCAACATGCTCCACGAACTGCCGCGCAAGCGGATGGCCGAGGTCGCCGCCGCGCTCGACGACGACCGGCTCGCCGACGTGCTGGAGGAACTGCCGGAACGCGACCAGGTCACCGTACTGAGCCAACTCCACGCCGAGCGGGCCGCCGACGTGCTGGAGGCGATGAGCCCGGACGACGCGGCCGACCTGCTCCAGGAACTGCCCGCCGACGAGGCCGAGGCCCTGCTCCGCCTGATGGTGCCCGAGGAGGCCGCGCCCGTACGGCGGCTGCTGGTCTACGACGAGGACACCGCGGGCGGGATGATGACGACCGACCCGGTGGTCCTGCCGCCCAACGCGACGGTCGCGGAGGCGTTGGCGCACATCCGGCAGCGGGAGCAGACCCCGGCCGTCGCCGCCCAGGTCTTCGTCGCCCGCCCGCCCACGGAGACGCCGACCGGCCGGTTCCTCGGCGTGGCCCATTTTCAGCGGCTCCTGCGAGAGCCTCCGTCCACCATGCTCGGCGGCGTGGTAGACAACACCGTCGATCCGATCAGGCCCGACCTCCCGCTGCCGGGGGTGGCTTCCTTGCTGGCGACGTACAACCTCGTCGCGACCCCGGTCGTGGACGAGCACGGGCGGCTGCTCGGAGCGGTGACGGTGGACGACGTCCTGGACCACATGCTGCCGGAAGACTGGCGGGAGAGAAATGACTGAGCGGCTCGACCAGCCGCGGGACGTGACCATGCGGCTCCGTCCCCACTACGACCCGGAGGCGTTCGGGCGGCTCTCCGAGCAGATCGCCCGTTTCCTCGGCACCGCACGCTTCCTCGTCTACATGACGGTGTTCGTCACCGTCTGGATGGCCTGGAACGCCGTGGCGCCGTTCCGGTTCGACCCGTATCCGTTCATCTTCCTGACGCTCATGCTCTCCCTCCAGGCGTCGTACGCAGCACCGCTGATCCTGCTGGCCCAGAACCGGCAGGCCGACCGGGACCGCGTCCAGTACGAACAGGACCGGACGGCGGCCGAGCGCAACCAGGCCGAGATCGAATACCTCACCAGGGAGATCGCCGCGCTGCGGATCGCCATCGGGGAGACGGCGACCAGGGACTACATCCGGTCGGAGCTCCAGCGGCTCCAGGAGGAACTGGGCGGCTCCAGGAACCAGTAGGCCACCCTCCCGCCGCCGCCGTGCGGCACCCGTTCACTGCCGCCCCAC
>NZ_JADDIL010000163.1:0-4720 GCF_020826795.1 Microtetraspora sp. AC03309
GTGTCGCCGGTCGCGCCGGGGGCGGCCCAGGATCCCGGGGCCCCGCCGTACGCCGGAGGCTGGCTGGGCGCCCAACCGGGCGGCACGTCGGGGGCGGGGCCGTCGTGGTCAGGGCCGTCTGTCATGTCCCAATCCTGGCATGATGTACGGCCGCTTGGCGTGGCGAGCCGTATGCGAAAACCGCGCCATCGCCGAGGCGACGGGCACCGGTCATGATCGAAAATCCAGAAATGATCATTCGGGGCCGCTCCTCCGGGGGCGGCTCGCGCGCAAGGCCGGGCGGCGCGGGAGATTTTCCCTCGGGGGCGGGCAAAGGTCCTGGTGCGATCTTGGCCGCATTTGGTCACATCATCGCGCGTTCCGCCCTGT
This sequence comes from Microtetraspora sp. AC03309, assembly GCF_020826795.1. Taxonomy (NCBI): domain Bacteria; kingdom Bacillati; phylum Actinomycetota; class Actinomycetes; order Streptosporangiales; family Streptosporangiaceae; genus Microtetraspora; species Microtetraspora sp. AC03309. The sequence goes on from NZ_JADDIL010000163.1 coordinate 370, forward strand.
GCGCCTAAACTCCTTCCTTTGTCATGGTCGTGTATCGCTCATGCGGTGGCCACAGGTAGCCTTCCGGTGAACGTGTGATATCGCCCATATCTCTCAAATTTGCGTAGAACGAATGAGGGGCCATGAAAGGACGCGTGCTGGTCGTCGATGACGACGCCGCTCTCGCCGAGATGCTCGGCATCGTGTTGCGCGGGGAGGGATTCGAGCCGTCCTTCGTGTCCGACGGCGACAAGGCACTCGACGCATTCCGCGACACGCGGCCGGATCTGGTTCTTCTCGACCTGATGCTCCCGGGGGCCGACGGCATCGACGTCTGCCGCCGCATCCGCGCGGAGTCCGGTGTGCCGATCGTCATGCTGACCGCCAAGAGCGACACCATCGACGTGGTGCTCGGCCTCGAGTCCGGCGCCGACGACTACATCGTCAAGCCGTTCAAGCCGAAGGAGCTCGTCGCGCGCGTGCGCGCCCGGCTCCGCCGCACCGACGAGCCGACCCCCGAGATCCTCCAGATCGGCGACATCACGATCGACGTCGCCGGGCACTCGGTCAAGCGTGCCGAGGAGACCATCAACCTCACGCCGCTGGAGTTCGACCTGCTGGTCGCCCTCGCGCGCAAGCCGCGCCAGGTCTTCACCCGCGAGGTCCTGCTCGAGCAGGTCTGGGGCTACCGCCACGCGGCGGACACCCGGCTGGTCAACGTGCACGTCCAGCGGCTCCGCGCCAAGATCGAGAAGGACCCCGAGCACCCCGAGATCGTGGTCACGGTCCGCGGCGTCGGGTACAAGGCCGGCCCGGCCTAGCCTCCCGGCCGACCCGCGATGCCCGCCCCCGCGAAGAAGCCCGGCCGGAGGAGCCCGCGCCAGATCGCGCGCGGCGTCCGCCGGCGGGCCCGGCGCGCCGCGCGCCGGGCCCGCGGGGTCTGGCGGCGGTCCCTCCAGCTCCGGGTGGTGACCAGCACGCTGGTCATCTCGATGACCGTCGTGGTGGTCCTCGGCGTCTTCCTGATGCAGTCGATCGTCAAGTCGATGGTGGACGGCCGCAGGAACGTCGCCGTGGCCGAGGCCGCGGCGAACGTCACGACCATCGCGGGCTACCTGGAGAACGCCCCGCTCGGCGGCGACTCCGCCAAGCCGCAGGCGTCCGGCGACGGCACCACGACCTCGTCGGACAACCCGGTGGACGTGGTGGCCAAGAGCCTGGCCGACCGGGCCGGATCCCGCTACAGCGTCGTCATCCGCAACGACGGGGCGGTGGGCGAGGAACGTGCCACCGGCGACATCGACTGGCGAAGCGTCCCCGAGAGGATGCGCGAGAAGGTCCGCAAGCTCGGCCCGCTGGACCCGCCCTACGCCCAGATCGGCGTCCCCCTGCACTTCCTCGGCAAGGCGCCGGAGGTCGGCATGGTGGTGGGGGCCAAGGTCGTCTCGTACAACGGCACCGTCTACGAGATCTACCACCTCTTCCCGCTGGGCGAGGAGGAGCGGACCCTCTCGTCCATCCGCCAGCTGCTCATCGTGGTCGGCGCCGTCCTCGTGCTGCTGCTCGCCGCCATCGCCTCCCTGGTGACCCGCCAGGTCGTCACGCCCGTACGACTGGCGCGGCAGGCGGCGGAACGGCTGGCGGCCGGCCGGCTGGAGGAACGGCTCAAGGCGCGCGGGGAGGACGACCTCGCCCGGCTGGCCACCTCCTTCAACGAGATGGCGTCCAACCTCGCCCTCAAGATCCACCAGCTGGAGGAGCTGTCCCAGGTCCAGCGGCAGTTCGTGTCCGACGTGTCGCACGAGCTGCGCACCCCGCTGACCACGGTAAGGATGGCCGCCGACCTGCTCTACGAGAGCCGCGAGGACTTCGAACCGGCCGCCGCGCGGTCGGCCGAGCTCATGCAGAACCAGCTCGAACGCTTCGAGTCGATGCTCGCCGACCTGCTGGAGATCAGCAGGTACGACGCCGGAGCCGCCACACTCGACCTGGATCCGGTCGACATGCGCGACGTGGTGCTGAGCGCCATCGGCGATTCGGAGGCCCTGGCGGAGCGGCACGCCACCCGCTTCGAGCTGCGGATCCCGAGCGAGCCCTGCATGGCCGAGGTGGACAGCCGCCGGGTGGAGCGCATCCTGCGCAACCTGCTGTTCAACGCCATCGAGCACGGCGAGGGCAAGGACATCGTCGTCACGCTGGGGGGCGACAGGGACGCCGTGGCGGTCGCCGTACGCGATCACGGCGTGGGGCTGAAATCGGGCGAGGAGAACCTGGTCTTCGACCGGTTCTGGCGGGCCGACCCGTCACGGGCGCGGACCATCGGGGGAACGGGGCTCGGCCTGGCCATCTCCCGGGAGGACGCGCTCCTTCATGGGGGCTGGCTCCAGGCGTGGGGGGCGCCCGGGGAAGGCACCCAGTTCCGGCTCTCCCTGCCGCGGCAGGCGGGGGCCGAGCTCAAGGGGTCGCCGCTCCCGCTCGTCCCGCCCGAGGTCGAGATGCGGCGTAGCTGGCGCGGGCACATCCCCGCGCTGCCGGCGGGGATGGGGGACGCGGTGGTCTTCGATGTGGACTAGGTCCGGCCCGCTCCGGTACGCCGCGGTCGCGGTGACCGCGCTCGCGATGGCGGGCGGCGGAGCCGGGTGCGCGATCATCCCGACCGGTGGCAGCCCCATCCCGGCCAGGGAGGAGAGCAACAGCGACCCGCTGAACGCGCCGTACGTGCGCATCATCGCGTCCCCGCCGAAGAACGGCGCGCAGCCGCGGGACATCGTCGCCGGCTTCCGCGCCGCGATGGCGAGCGTGGACGACTCCGACTGGAAGGTCGCCAGGCAGTACCTCACCGGCGACGCGCTCACCGAATGGAATCCCAAGGGCGGGGTCACCGTGTTCGACTCGGCCGGGCCGAAGGAGGAGGGCGACGCGAGCGGTGTGACCATGACGTTCCGCGGCACGGTCGCCGCGACGATCGACGGCGAGGGCCGCTACCAGGACCTCACGCTCTCCAGCATCGAACGCGATCTCGCGTTCGGGCTCACGAAGGTCGGCGGTGAGTGGCGCATCTCCTCCGCGCCGCCGGGGCTGCTGCTCTCGTCCGCCGACGTCAAGCGCGCCTACGGCGCGTTCGACCTGTACTACCCCGACATCAGCCACAAGTGGCTGATCGCCGACCATGTCGCGATCCCCATCGACCCGAGCGAGAGCCAGGTGGAGACGCTCGTCAGGTGGCTGCTCCGCGGGCCGGGGCGCTCGTTGCGCGGCGCGGTCGGGAAGGTGCTGCCCCCGGAGACGGCGCTGATCCGCGTCGTACCCGACGGCGACAGCGTGATCCTCGACTTCACCTCGTCCATGGCCATGATCGGGGAGCGGCTGGACCAGATGAGGGCGGTCTCGGCGCAACTCGCCTGGACCCTCAACCAGGTCATCCCGGGGCAGAGCATCCAGATCCAGGTGAACGGGGAGCCGCTCCCGACGGACGCCCGGGGCATCAAGTTCCAGAACTATCCCGAGTTCAACCCCGCCGTCCTCACCGGCGATCAGCCCGCCTATTTCATGAAGGGCGGCGTGCTACGCCGGGTCGACCACGACGCGGGAGATCCGGTGGTCGAGGGCGCCCCGGGGCAGAAGACCATGGAGTTCACCTCGCCGGCGATCTCCGGTACCGAGCGGCGGGCCAAGGTGGCCGCGCTCGGCGACGACGGGGCGGTGTACGTGGCCGATATGGCCACTATGACCACCGAGGAGAGCCGGTGGGACAAATGGATCGCCGGGGTGAAGGGCAGCACGCTGACCCCGCCCTCCTGGGACAGGTACGGCGCCGTGTGGACCGCCGAGAACGTCGCCGGTGAGCTGCGGGTCTGGGTCGCGTACGGCCCGGCGCCGCAACGGGTCATGATCCCGGCGGAGATCGCCTCGGCCAATGTGGAGGCCCTGCGGGTCGCCCGTGACGGCGCCCGCGTGGCGATGATCGTCGACAGCGGTCACGGGCCGGAGTTGAAGACCGGCCCGGTCCTCAGGGACGAGGGCAACCTCCGGATCGGCGAGCTGAGGACGCTGGTCGAGGCCAAGGAGGGCCAGAGCATCCTCGATGTCGCCTGGAAGGACGGGCAGCACGTGGTGGTCCTGTCCCAGAGCAAGAAGGGTGGCCGCGTCTGCACCACCTACTCCGTGACCGACGGAAGGTCGGAGGAGCCCAAGTCGGCGGCGCACGTCTCGAGCATCAGCGCGGCGGGGGACTCCCTGCTCGCCGGCAGCGACGACGGCGGGGACGGCGGTGAGGTCCTCTCCTGGGACGGCAAGAAGAGCGAGTGGGCGACCGAGGTGAAGGACGGGGCCGGCTCCCCCGTCTACCCGCTCGGCTGACCGGCCTTCCGGC
>NZ_JADDIL010000164.1:0-4661 GCF_020826795.1 Microtetraspora sp. AC03309
GTGATCGAGGTGCTCAATTACGTGATGGCGGCGGCGTCATCGCTGCTCAAATCCGTGATCGTCGACACCGGTAACGCCGTCCGAGCCCGGGCCGTACGTCGGCAGGGAGGTCGCGGCGGCGATCCACCGGCGCGGTCCGCCGCCGTGCCTCGCGCCGGTTATGTGTCGCTGAACGGCGTAGCCGCCGAACCCCCTGGAGATCCGCAGCGATCCGCTGTGATCTGTTTCAGGGGGCGATGGTCGCCGCGCGGCTGGACATGTCCAACGGCTGAGGGCCGGCGCGCCCGGTGATCGTACGCTCCGCGATGCGGCGGGAGCGTTTCAGCTTGCCCGGTATGGTCCGGGATTCCCGGTATGGAGTCAGTGATGGCATTGTTGCCACGGTTGTTCCGCGGCGGCCTCGTGGCCGCGCTCGGCTGCGGGTTCTTCCTCACCCTGACGGCTAACGCCGCGCACGCCCACGACAGCCTGAAGAGCAGTTCCCCCGCCCGGGACGCCCAGGTCGACGACCTCAAGGAGATCGAGCTCGACTACAGCGCCCAGGTCCGGTTCCCCGTCGTCGTCATGCGCGACGGTGCCGGAAAGGCGGTCGCGATCGGCACAGCGCGCGTCGACGGGTCCAAGGTTCTCGCCGACGTCACCGCCTCGTTGTCGCCGGGCGGCTACGTGATCGCCTGGCGCGTCGTCTCCTCGGACGGCCATCCCATCGAGGGGGAGATCCCGTTCACCGTGACCGGTTCGGGAAGCTCTGGCTCGGGAAGCTCTGTATCCGCCGTCCCGACGACCTCCATCTCCGCTTCGAGTGCCGCGGCCTCGACCGAGGGCTCAGCCGACGTCTCGCCTGAGCCCTCGCCCTCGGTCGCCGCTCCCACCACCATCGTCGCCCCGGCCGTACAGGCGTCCGCCTCGGCGGTGGGCGCGGGAGGGGCGTCGCGCAGCCCCGGCGGGTGGATCTGGGGCGGACTGGTCGCCCTCGCGGTGGTCGGACTGTTCGTCTGGCTGCGCAACAGCCGCGGCAATCCCCCTGGTCAGCCGGAGGAGCAGAGCCGGGCATAGGGCGGTCAACGGCGTCACGCGCTCACGAAGAAGACCACGACGGCAGCCTGGAGGGGCGGCGAGACGGGGCAAAACGGGCGGGCAGGCGAGACCGGCCACGGCACGAGCCACAGGACGAGCCACAGGTACGGCTGATCAGTGGCACGCTTCCCGGCGCCTGCCGTCAGGGCCGTGTTCCCGCCTCCAGGCGGAGCACCTCCTCGGGGCTGCGCGGATCGGGCGCGTCGGCGGGCAGGCCACCGACGGCGCGCAGCACCCGTCCCACCGCGGGACCCCACGCGGGACGGAGCGAGGCGTCGCGCAGCAGAGCCGAGTCGGTGAGCAGGCTGTCCGCCGCGCCGGTACGGAGCCTTCCTCGCGAGATGATCGCGGCCTCGTCGGCCCATCGGTGGGCGAAGTCGACGTCGTGCGTCGACGCGATGATCGTGGTCCCGCCCGCGCTCAGCCGCCGAAGGGTCGCCAGCAGCGCCTCGGCGCCCGCCGGATCGAGCCCGGCCGTGGGCTCGTCCAGGATGAGCACCAGCGGGCGGAGGGCGAGCGCCCCGGCGATGGCGACGCGCTTGCGCTGGCCGAAGGACAGCAGATGGGTGGGTTGTTCCGTCAGCGGGACGATCTCCATGTCCTCCAGCGCCGCGGTCACCCGCGCCGCCACGGCGGCCGGCGGCAGCCCGAGGTTCAGCGGGCCGAAGGAGACGTCCTGGCTGACGGTGGCGGCGAAGAGCTGGTCGTCCGGATCCTGGTGCACGAACTGGACCTGGGTACGGAACTCGCTCAGGGTCGTCCGCCCGTAGCCGAGTGGCCGGCCGTGCACCATGATCCGGCCCGCCGCCGGGCGGAGGCCCCCGCAGAGGAGGCGCAGCAGCGTGGTCTTCCCGCCCCCGTTGGGCCCGAGAACGGCGAGCGCGGTGCCCTGGGACACCTCCATGCTGAGTTCCGAGAAGACCGGGGGCGATCCCGGATACGAGTACGAGAGCCGGTCGGCGGCGAGCACCACGGTCATACGGCCACCCTTTCAGCCAGTGCTTCGGTCAGTGCTTCGAGTAATGCTTCGGGTAGAGCTCAGGCGACGGTGCACGCGGAGGTCAGCGCGAGGGTCAACCCGGCAGAAACGAGTCCGGGAAGCGGGGCCAGCGCCAGAAAGCGGCCGGTCAGGGGGAGGCTCTCGACGCTGACAGCGAGGCTTCCCGTGTAGCCGCGGTCGCTCAGTCCGGCCTCCAGACGGCGTGCCCGGTCGAAGGACAGGACGAAGACCTGGGCGGCCAGCCCGATGACCGATCTCCACTGGGTCCGCCACGACCGAGTGCCCAGCCGGTCCGCCTGAGCGCGTCGGATGGCGTTGACCGTCTCCAGCACCACGGACAGCATGCGGTAGACCAGCCCGGCCACCTCCGCGAGACCGGACAGGCCGGGCCGGCGCGCGATCCGGGGCAGCACGTCGGCCAGCGGGGTCGTCATGGCGAACAGGAGCTGGCAGAAGACGGCGGCCACGCAACGGCCGATCACCTCGCCCGCCCGGACCGCGCCGCCGGGTGCCCAGGCGAGCCCGGGCCCGTCGACGCTGATCAGGAAGGTCACCGAGCCGGTGACGATGAACGCCAGAGGGGCGCGCGCCGAGCGCAGGAACGCGCGCGGCGGTACGCGGGCCCAGCCCAGCGCGACCACGAGAGTGATCACCGCCGTGATGGGAGCACCCGGCCAGGGCGGCGACAGCAGGGCGCTCAGGAGCAGCCCTCCCGCCAGTACCGCCTTGGCCGCGGGATGGCGCCGCCGCCACGGACTCCGATAGGCGGCGACGTCGATGGCGAGCACGTGCCCGGCTCAGGAGGTAGGCGCGCCGGGTCCGGCGGCGTCGTGACCTGCCGCCGAACCCAGCATGGCGTGACCCGCGGCTGTGCGACCCGCGGCTGTGCGGTCCGGCGCTGTGTGACCCGCTGATGCGAGCCGCAGCTTGTTGCGGGTACGCGCGACGCCGAAGTAGTAACCGAGGAAACCGGCGCCGATCGCCGCCTGCAACGCGAACAGCGCGGACTCGATCTCCCCTGACGGAGGTTCGTACAGCGAGGCGAACCAGGGCTCGTAGTCCGGCGCGAGCTCGGTGATCGCCGTCTCCGCCTGCGCGTCCGCGCCGGTGAACGGCTCCTCCTTCCCCTCACCCGATCCGATCGCCAGCGGCAGTACGGCGAGCGCGGCGACGGCGGCCAGCAGCAACAGGTTGATGAGGACATTGCGCTTCACGACGCCACCTGTCCTTCCTTCAGGACGCGGAGCCGGATCAGCTCGGCCGCGCTGGTGGAGCGGAGCAGGCGCACGACGAGCACGGTGAGCAGCCCCTCGCTGACGGCGAGCGGGATCTGGGTCACCGCGAAGATCGCGCCGAACTTGGTCAGAGCGCCGGTGAAGCCGCCGGCCGGGTCCGGGAAGGCGAGCGCCAGCTGGGCCGACGTCACGCAGTACGTCACCAGGTCGGCGACGAAGGCTCCGGCGAAGACCGCGCCGAGCAGCCCTCCGCCCAGGCGCCGGACCAGCGTGTACGCGCCGTACCCGGCCCACGGTCCGACGATCGCCATGGAGAACGCGTTGGCCCCGAGCGTGGTGATCCCTCCGTGGGCCAGCAGCAACGCCTGGAACAGCAGGGTGATCGTGCCCAGCACGGTCATCACCGGCGGCCGGAACAGGATGGCTCCCAGGCCGGTGCCCGTGGGGTGCGAGCAACTGCCGGTGACCGAGGGGATCTTCAGCGCGGACAGGACGAAGCAGAAGGCGCCCGACGCTCCCAAGAGCAGCTTCGCCTCGGGGTTCTCCTTGATCTGACGATTGAGGCGAACGACACCGTGGACGACGAAGGGAGCGGCGGCGACCGTCCAGGCCGCCGCGTGCAAGGGAGGGAGGAATCCCTCGGCGATGTGCATGGTGAAACCCGACCTTTCCAGCACCTCGTGGATGGTGTTTCCGTGCCTTGGCCGGTCTCCTGGCTGACGGGTTGGCACATCTCGCTCGCCTTCCCAGGCGGCTGGCGCCCAGTGGCTTCCGCGTACGCGGATGAGTGAGACGATTCCCGATCACAGTGGCGAGGGCCGCGCCGGATTGGCGTCCCGGTTGGGGCGCGCACCGGACTTCCCGTTTGCCGAGGCGGGCTCAGCGTAAGCCTGATCTCCATTTAGCGACAAGGCGGGGTATCTGCCTACAACTCGCAGGTACGGGCCGGCCGGTGGGAGCGGCCCCGTACGAGCTGGTGTGCTCGGTCAGGGAAGCGTCACGGGTGCTGGAAGCCCTTGCCCTCCGCTCGGTCGTACGGCCCGGTCTGGCCGGTCGAGGCCGCTCGCCACCCGGTCACCGGAAAGTTGACGATCGCGAGCCCGGCGGGATACGTTCCCGAGGATTCGCGGTGGTCCGAGGGAAGTCCGGTGAGATGCCGGTGCGGTCGCGCCACTGTATCCGGAACGCGAGTTCCGGGAGCCAGGTCACTTGGCCGCCGCGTCCTCATCTGGCGGGACGCGTCATCCCAAGGAGGCATCGATGAGCGAGCCGACGACCTCGCATCCCCGTCCCTTCTCCGTCCGGGGACGACGGCTCCCGACGGTCTCCCCACCCGCCGTCCCCCGTCG
>NZ_JADDIL010000165.1:0-4644 GCF_020826795.1 Microtetraspora sp. AC03309
TCTCAGCACCCCCGCTTCGGACCCAGTCGTCGACCTCGCTCGCCTGGAATTTCCAGAGGCGGCCGACCTTGTGGGCTGGCATTGCCTTGTCTGCGATCCACGCATAGACCGTGTCCTTCGTGACGCCGAGGTGGGCGGAGATATCGTCGGCCGACAACCATGGCTCAGTCATTAAGAATGCGAACCTCCGCGTCAACGAGAACCCGGATGTGACCGGGTTTGGGCGATTTTAGCGGAGGTAGTGCTGGTTTTATGGGCAAATCGATGGTGCGTCGAACACGCTGCAGGAATCCGTGGAGTCCGACCAAAACTCGTCGTCGGATATTTCCTGTGGCGCTACTTATCCACCGCTGATACTGCAGAGACTGTCGGGCCGCGCTTGGTCTCGCTCACTGTGATCGTGGCCGTCCTGCCGATGATCGTCACGGTCTTACGCGCCCGCGTGAGGGCGACGTAGAGGTTGCAGTGGTCGGTTAGCCGGTCCAGGTCGGAGATGATCACGTGGTCGTACTCAAGTCCTTTGATGAGGGCAGTGCGTGAGACGACGCGCCCAGATGGCCGGCGCCCGCCGTGGCGGAGACGGTCGCGAACCCGACCCAACTCGTCCTTGGGAGAACGCTCGGTTCCCGGGCCACAATGTCCGAGTGCTGTCGCCATGTCATTCCACGCCTCCCTGGAATGCAGTCGGGCTTCCTTCGCGGCCCCGATCGCGCGCATCGAGGTGCTGAGGGTTTCGAACGTCGGATTTGAGAGAACGTTGTCGAGCGCGGCCAAGGTGCGTTCGAGCCCGGGTCTCGACAGGCCAGATACCGTCTTGCCCTTTTGCAGCCGGTTCAACACTGTCTGGTCAACTTTCGAGTAACCGCTGAAGCACTTCTTGGCGACGTGCGCTAACCAGAGTGCGAACTGCCCTGGTTGGCTTCCTTCCAGCTCGGCGAGTCGTTCCATCATGAAGGTGCCACCGATGTCCTCCATGGTCGTGTAGGCGCCGTTGAGACGGCCTGCAGCCAACCTTGCTGACCCCTTGTCGGGCGGCGCGATGATCACCACGGTCTCGCCTTCGGGGCGCGACCGCAGCGCAGCCTCCCGAAGCTCGAATTTTTGCTGTGTAGCCGGAACGAATGTGACACCGGTGGGTAGGTCAGCGTTGAACGCGACCTGCGATCCTGGCTGCAGCAGGTCCCGGATTTGATGCAGCCATATTCCGAGAGGTTGGTTGTGCTCGACCCACCGGTGCGGGACGTATTTGACGGTGAACGGCGGGAAGTGAGCGAGCACATCCGTCTGCCAATCGACAAGCGTGTCGCGGAAGCCGAAGATGCCCTGCAGGCGGTCTCCGAAGACCGCACAAGCCGGGATGGCCTGGGCGAGCTCCAGGACGAGTGCGTGTTGAGCAAGGGAGCAGTCCTGGTATTCGTCGATCAGGAGGTGGCTGTAGCTGATCGTCAGCACGTCACGTACGTGCCGATTTCGCAGAACTCTCTGGGCTCCTTCAACGTATTGAACGGAGTTGTCCCAGTCAGGAATCTCTGGGACTTCCAGGCCGGCGATCCGCGAGTAGCTGCGTACGAGTTCGAATGCCAGGCTGGTGATGGTGCCGACATGAGCGGCTTTTGGATCGACACCGAGGTCGCGCATCTTGTTTTGGATGGAGTGGACGCCCGCATTTGTGTGAGTGAGCACCAACGCTTTCCCAGCCTGGTTGGCCACCTGACGAATGGTGTCCACGAGCAACCAGGTCTTGCCGCCACCGGCAGGGAGTTCCACCGAACACGGCAGCGAAGCAATGAGCCGAGACGTCGTCATCCTTCGCCACTGCCTGTTACATCAGCATCCACGGCGATGTCAGATTCCGCCTGCAGCGCCGACTCAAACATTGCTTCTCGTAAAGACTGAATCTTCGACGCCGTGTCAGAGATTGCGTAGCCCTCAGCTGCGAGAACCAACGCCGCAAGTTCGCGGCCTTTGTGAACCTTCTTGAACCAGTCAAGTTTGTGGGCTGCGCGTGCCACGTGGTCACGGGCGGCTTCGATGTCCACACCGAGTTCGATCCAGTCATTAACGGCCAGCGTGGTTACCTCCTCAGGCAGACCGCATTTCTTGAGGTGGACGAGGTAGTTGTTACCGGACGACAACGGGTCGTCCGATAGCTCAATCGCCTTTTCGAGCAGAGCAGTGAGTTCAGTTGCGTTGAGCACATCGGTCGCCGCTCGTTCGAGATGGAAGGGATCCTTCCACCTCACGACGGCGACTCCCTGAGCGGTGAGCGCATCGGCTGCGACACAGTCCTTTTCGACGTCGCTGTCGATGAGGAGTACAACGTCATAGCCTAGATCGGCCAGAACTCGTGCCCATCCGATAGTGGCGCCACCACTTCCCGAGACGACCTCAACTCCTAAGGCACCGGACGATGGTTCTCCGGTCGCGGCCAGCTCGCGATTCCATCCGTCAAGTAGCTGTAGGACGAACCCGTATTCGGTGGCGCCTTCCACAAGTACCACCCGGCGGGCTAGGAATGCTTCAGGGGACGATCGGAGTACCTTCTGCAGTTCAGTGTGATCTGGTGCGAACGACTGGACTGTCACGTTGCCGAGCGAACTGCGCCGCACGATTGCCAGGTCGTTGACGTCCACATTGCGAAGGGCGGTCGGCGAGTGGGTCGTAACGAGTGCCAGTGACGAGGTTGTTCGGTCCTTGATGCAGGTCAAGAGGTTGACCAGGCGGTGGGGCTCCAGCCCATACTCGATCTCATCTATCAGGATGATGCCCTTGTCGGCGTTGGCGAGTTGCTGAACCGCGACGCCGGCCAAGCGTCGACTGCCGAGTCCATAGTTGGTCAGCGGGATCTCGCCTTCATAGAGCGCCAGGTTGCCGGTTGACGTGGAAAGTGATTGATCGAGTCCGGGTTTGAGGTCCGTGAACTCACCGCTTCCCAGCGTATGGAGACGCTGTTCTACTGTCTCGACAAGTTCAGATAGTTCGGGCGGTATGGCAGCAGACACGGCGCTGCGCGCCTCCCTGCTGGCGTTCAATAGGAGTTCGTTGGTCCCGTGCTTGGCCTCGGTGAGTCGGCCGAGCGCGGACGTCCTGGACCACCGCAGGTGGTTGTCAACTCGTTCGTCGATCTTGTAGGCCCCGAGGAGTCGTCGCGCAGTGGCGGTGACGGTGACTATGGGCTCTGGCTTGTTGGGGCGATACGCCGTCCAAGCGGGTTCGAGGTTCTTGTCGACCGTGAGCGCAACGACGACGCACGGGTCGTGGTCGTCGTCCGGATCCTCGTAAAGTTCGCCAGCGTCATCGATGCCAGCGAGAGACATGCCGAGTGCGTCGTGCTGGCGAATCTCCGGCGGCAGATCGCTAAGGGCGACTCGGATACTGATCGGCTCTTCGACGTTGCATTCGTAGAAGTCAGTGTCAGCGACCGAGAGATTCCATCGATCGCTCAGGGCCATGTCGATTGCGGACAGAATCGTCGATTTCGCGCTATCACCGGGTCCTATCAGTGCTTGAAAGTGCGTTCCCTTCGGAATTCGCCAGGACAAGTGCTCGATTCCACGAAAATGCGCGATATCCACACGCCGTACGTCCACCTTGACCCCGATCTACATCTCGGATCCCACCGTGGTCTGCGCCACGCCAACGTTCGACTATCGCATCGAAGACCGACAAGATGATCGAGGCCCGCACATGGCAGATGAACTCAGATGCGGCTCGAAGATTGAGATCACCAGCGGCGTGGTTGGCGGCCTTGCAGCGGCGTGACAGTACCTGTCGGCTCTGAGCCGCGAGCTGCACATAGCTGTGCGTGGAGTTCTGCGATCACTGTCACTGCCGCCTGGTTCTTGCGTTCGAGTTCGGTGTTGCGTTGACGCAGTTTCGCGTTGGTCCGCTTGAGCTTGGTGAGGGCTTCCTGCAGTTCGACCACCTGGGAGTCCCTCGGTACGGTCCGTGTGCCGACAGCGGTGTTCCACTCGGCGATGACTGCGTCGGCGCGGTTCATGGTGGCGCGACTGACACCGGCCTCCACGTGCAGATTGGCCTTGGTGAGCCGCCCGTCGGTCCGCTTCGAACGGCCAGCAAGGAGCCGCTGCATGGCGTCGCGGAGTTTCTTCTCCGTCTCCAGGCTGACGGTGGTCATTTGGGCTCTTGCTGGGTGATGCGACGGACGTCGGCGAGTTGGATTTCAAGACGCTGGCGGTGGATGTCGGCCATCTTCTTGTCCTTGAGTTTTTCGACGAGATCGGTTTCTTCGTGCTGCCAGATGGGCAGGTGCTTGTCGGTGATGACTGAGTTTCGGCAGGTGGCAGGTTGGCACATGCTCGGGATGGGGCCTCCTGCTTTGACGGCGGCGGATGCGCCTTCGAGGCAGAGCGCCTTGCTCGGGTCGCCGAGGCAGTGGTTGAGGGTACCCAGGCGGATCGTGGCGAATTCATCGCGTAGCAGGTTTCGGAGCATGCGTTCATTGCCCACGGCGGTCGTGGTCTCGGCACGGTCGGTGGCATTGGCGAGTCCGTCGACGAAGGCAGTGGCGCCGGGGCCTCGCGCCGTGTTTTCACCGTCGGAGTGTCGTGCCCAGTCGGCAACCAGTTCTCCAGCGGTGGCTTCCTTGGCGTGGTGTTCGAATTCCTTGGCCCACTCTGGTGT
>NZ_JADDIL010000166.1:0-4255 GCF_020826795.1 Microtetraspora sp. AC03309
CCGTCAGGCCCCGCCTCCCGCGTACGCGGACAGGCCGTTGACGATGAGGGTGACGGCCTCATCGAAGGCGTCGTCGTCGGGCGCGGGGAACGCCCCGTTGATCTCGGCGAGCAGGATTCCCGCGGTGAACGCGAAGAGCGCGTTCCGCACCCGCGAGAGCCGCTCCTCGGGCACGCCCGCGGCGGTCAGCACCCGGCTCAGCACCTTCCAGAGGGTGTCCTGGCGCGTCAGCTGCGGATGGGCCGACAGGTCGGGGTAGAGCGAGGGATGCCGATGGGCCAGCGCCCGCATACCGGTCGCGAGCGCCCGGATCTGCTCCTGCCACGGAGACCCGTCGTCTGCGGGCAGCTCGATCTCGGACAGCACCAGGCCGCGCACGCCATCCAGGAGCGCCTCCTTGTTGGGCACGTGGTGGTAGAGCGACATCGGGTTGACGTCCAGCGCGGCGGCGAGCTTGCGCATGCTCAGCGCCTCGACCCCCCGCTCGTCGATGAGGCGCAGCGCCTCCGCGTGGATCTCCTCGGGTGAGAGGGGCGAACCCCTCCGCGCACTAACGGCCATACGCCGTATGGTAGCCTTCCATACAGTGTATGGCTGACAGAAGGCAGGGGGATTCCTTCACATGGCCCAGCTCACGCCCATTCCCAGCCTCCAGGGCTTGCCCGTCGTCGGGAACGCGCTGCGCATCCCGCGTGACCGTCCGAGCGAGTTCTTCCAGGAGGTCGCCGCGCGCCATCCCGGCGGTCTCTACCGGATGGAGATCCTCGACCGGAGCGTGGTGTTCGTCTACGACCCCGACCTCGTCGCGGAGCTGTGCGACGAGACCCGGTTCTACAAGCCGGTCGACGCGCCGCTGTCCATCGTCCGGGACTTCGCCGGAGACGGGCTGTTCACCGCGCGCGGCGACGATCCGATCTGGGGGCAGGCGCACCGGATCCTCCTCCCGGCGTTCGGCCAGCGCTCGATGAAGGCGTACTTCCCGCAGATGCTGGAGGTCGCCGAGGCGCTGGCCGCCAAGTGGGCGACCGCCGACGAGGTCGACGTGCCCGCGGACATGACGCGGCTCACCCTGGACACGATCTCGCTCACCGGGTTCGGGTACCGGTTCCACTCCTTCGAGAGCCCCGAGCTGCACCCCTTCCTGCGCTCCATGGGCAACGCCCTGACGGAGGCCATGGTCCGCAACCAGCAGATCCCGCTCGTCACCAGGATGAAGAGGCGGGCGGACGAGGCGTACCGCGCCGACATCGCGCGCATGCGCGAGCTCGTCGACGAGGTCATCCGCGAGCGGCGCGCGGGCGGCGACGGTGGAACGGGCGGCGCAGGAGGGGTCACCGACCTGCTCGGGCTGATGCTGGAGGCGGCAGATCCGCGCACCGGCGAGCGGCTGCCCGACGAGAACATCCGCGACCAGGTGCTGACGTTCCTCATCGCCGGGCACGAGACCACCAGCGGCCTGCTGTCTTTCGCGATCTACAACCTGCTGCGCAACCCGCACGTGCTGGCCCAGGCGTACGCCGAGGTCGACCGGCTGCTTCCCGGCGACACCGTCCCGACCTACGAGACGATCATGAAGCTGGACGTCGTCCCGCGGATCCTGGAGGAGACGCTGCGGATCTGGTCGCCCATCCCGTCGATCGGGCGCGCGCCGCGGGAGGACACGGTGATCGGAGGCCGCTATCCCCTGGCCAAGGGGACCAAGTGCGTGGTGCTGCTGCCGCCCCTGCACCGCAGTCCGAAGGCGTGGGACCGGCCCGAGGAGTTCGACATCGACCGCTGGCTGCCCGAGAGCAAGGCGGCCCACCACCCGCACGCGTACAAGCCGTTCGGCAACGGAGAGCGGGCCTGCATCGGCCGCCAGTTCGCGCTCACCGAGGCCCGGCTGGCGCTCGCGCTGGTCCTCCAGCGGTTCGCCGTCTCCGATCCGGAGGCGTACCGGATGGAGATCAAGCAGACGCTGACCGTCAAGCCCGACAATTTCACCATCCGGGTACGGCCCCGCAAACCGAGTGAGCGGATGAGCGCCCCGGCCGCCCTCCAGGGCATGGAGGAGGACGCGGAGCGGGCCGAGGAGGGCGCGGAGGTGCAGGTCCGGGGCGTGGGCCTGACCGTCGCCTACGGCTCGAATCTCGGCACGTCGCAGGACGTCGCCGAACAGATCGCCGACCGGGCCCGCCGGTCCGGATTCGCGACCACGCTGACCACACTGGACGCGCTGGACACGGTGGACACGGTGGACACGGTGGACACGGTGGAGCCGCCTGCCGGCGGGCTGCTCGTCGTGGTGGCGGCCAGCTACAACGGCAGGGCGCCCGACAACGCCGCCGCCTTCGACGCCACCGAGAGCCTCGGCGACCTGTCCGGGCTGCGCTTCGCCGTACTGGGCTGCGGCAACACCCAGTGGCCGACGTACCAGGCGTTCCCGAAGCGGGTCGAGGCCAAGCTGCTGGCCGCGGGCGCCGCTCCCCTGGTCCCGCGCGGTGAGGCCGACGCGAGCGGCGACTTCGACGGCGACGTCCGGTCCTGGACCGCGGGGCTGTGGTCCGCGCTGGCCGCCGAGTACGGCGCGGGCGCGGCGACGGAGCCGGAAGGCCGCCGCTACCACGCCGAGCTGCTGACCCAGGCGGAGGTGCGGCCCGCGGTCGTGTCCGGGCAGGCGTTCCCGCTCACGGTGGTCTCGAACGAGGAGCTGGTGGCGTCGGGGGTGTGGGACTTCGGGGACGAGCGGCCCCGGCCCGGCGTGCGATCGATCGTCGCCGAGCTGCCCGAGGGCGTGACGTACGAGGCGGGCAACCACCTGGCGGTGTACGCGAAGAACGATCCCGAGCTGGTCGCGTGGGCGATGCGCTGCCTGCGGCTGCCCTCGGGCCAGGTGGTACGGCTGAGCCAGGACGGCGAGCGCTCGACGCACCTGCCGCTGGGCGTCCCGGTTCCGGCGGAGCTGCTGCTGGCCGAGTTCGTCGAGCTGCAGGAGGTCGCGAGCCGGTCGGATCCGGAGACGCTGGCCTCGTTCACGGAGTGCCCGTGGACCACGGGCGAGCTCGCCCGGCTGGACTACGCCGAGGACGTCCTCGCCAAGCGGGTGTCCGTGCTGGCGCTGCTGGAGCGGTTCCCGTCGATCGCGCTGCCGCTGGACGCGTTCCTGGAAATGTGCGGCCCGATCCGGCCGCGCTTCTACTCGATCTCCTCCTCGCCGCTGGCCACGCCGGGCCGGGTCCGGATCACGGTGGGGCTGGTGGAGGGGCCGGCCTGGTCGGGGACCGGGCAGTATCGGGGCATGTGCTCGGCCTACCTGGCCGCGCTGGCTCCGGGGGACACGTTCTACGGGTACGTGCGGGTGCCGTCTCCCCCGTTCCACCTGCCGCCCGATCCGGCCACTCCGGTGATCCTGATCGGTCCCGGCACGGGTTTCGCGCCGCTGCGCGGCTTCCTGGAGGAGCGTTCGCTACAGCCGGACGCGGGACCGGCGAAGGTGTTCTTCGGTTGCCGGCATCCGGAGCACGACTGGCTGTACCGGCACGAGACGTGGGACGCGGACGTCCATCTCGCCTTCTCCGCGCTGCCCGGCCACCCGCACCGGTACGTCCAGCACGCGTTGCTCGCGGACGCCGCCGGCGTTCGTGAGCTGCTGGAGCGGGGGGCGTACGTGTACGTGTGCGGTGACGGCGTACGGATGGCCCCGGCGGTGCGGCGGGCGTTCACGGAGATCTGGGGCGATGAGGGTGTGCGAAGGCTGGAGGCGGAAGGCCGCTACCAGCAGGATGTCTTCGGCGCCTGATCGGCGCCCGGCAGCCTGTGCGGCCCGTGGCGGCCTATGCGGCCTGGAAGTACACGGGGCTGGGGCCGCCCGTACGCATGGTGGACAGGACAAGGGACTGGACGATGCGCATGACAAGGGCCTCAAGGACCATGAAGGCCGCCTTGGCCAGCATCGAAGCCAGGAACTCGGACACTTGATACCTCACGGGGGTGAAACAGCAGTTAAGGACAGATTTCACCATATAAACGACCGCGCCGGTACCATCCAGGTGTACAGAAGATGAACAGGCGATGACTACTGGAGCATGGCCTGCCCCAGATGGCCGCTGACCTGCCGCGATGACTATGGGACTCCATAAAGAAGAGTACGGGGCCCCATGAGGTCCTGGGGCCCCGTGATGACGGTGGACTAGTGGCCCGTCACGCAACCTTGGCCGGGTAACTCGTCCAGCTTCTGATCGGTGAGCTGGCGGCAAAGTTGGTCTTGGGCTGTGCT
>NZ_JADDIL010000167.1:0-3399 GCF_020826795.1 Microtetraspora sp. AC03309
GTGCAGGTGTTGTCCATGCAGTTGGGTGTGACGCCCGTGGTGTCCACCGCGGGTGCGTTGCCGGAGTACCAGGGGCCCACCGAGTCGGTGCTGGGGGTGGACGATGTGAATGCCCTGGCGCGCGCCTTCGACGCGCTGGCTGATCCCGACGAGGCTGCGGCCCGCGGGGAAGCGGCCCGAAAGCATTACCGCGCAACCTATTCTGCTGTGGTGTCGGCGCAGGCGATGGTGGAGGTCCTCAGGCGCGGCGCCGGCCTGCCAGGCTGACCCACAGCTGGCCGAGCCGCTCTCGCCAGCGGTCGATGTCGAACGCCTGGGCACGTTGCCGCGCAGCTTCGGACAGCCGGGTGCGCAGTTCGTCGTCCTGGCTGAGGCGTTGCAGTGCGGCGGCAAGCCGGGCCGGGTCCCCGGGCGGCACCAGAAGTCCGTCGACGCCGTCTGTCACCGCCTCGGGTATCCCGCCGACGGGTGTGGTGATCGGAATGACCCCGTGCGCCATGGCCTCCAGCAATGCCATCGGCAGGCCTTCGTGGTAGCTCGGCAGCACGAAGATGTCGGCGCCGCGCAGAAGCTGATCGCGCTCCGGCGGTTCGATCCAGCCGGCCACCTCGATCACCTCGTCCAAGCCGCGGGCCGCGACCACCGTGCGCAGCTGCTCCACCTCGCCGTCGCCGGCCAGCACGACGTGCAACCGGGTTCGAAGGTCTGCGGGCAACAGTTCGACGGCGCGCACCAGATCGTAGGACCCCTTTCGGCGGCCCACGCGGCCCAGGGACACCACGGCCAGCGACCGTGATGTGCGAGCCGGGCGTGACCGGTCGGCGGGCATCACGACGGGGTTGTACAACACCTCGATCGGGGTGTGTGAAAGTCCCAGGCTGCGTTGATAATCCACGGCCAGCGACTGGCCCAGCACCAGCCAGTGGTCAGCCCGCAATACCGCTCGGACCAGCAGCCGGACCCCCGCCGGCAGCGGGTCGAGCCAACCGGAGAAGTTGAAGCTGTGTCCGTGTACCACCGCCGGGATGCCGCGCAGTCGCGCGGCCAGCAGCGGCACCGCCTTACGTACCACGCTGCCCCCGTGAGCCAGGTGGACGTGCAGAACATCGATGTGGCCCACCAGAATCCGCGCGGTCGCCAGAATCATTCCGCTGACCCCGACCCACACCCGGCCCGCGATGTGGGTGTCGACGAAGGTCGGCACAGCGGTGACGGTGAACCGCTCGTCGGGTTGGTCGACCATCAGCCGCATGACAGACGCCATGCCGCCGCGGCTGTCGGGACCCGCCGGTGCCGGTCCCACTGCCAGGATCCGAACCGGTGTACTTGTCGCCACTGTGCGATTATGGCAAACCGCATGGCGGGCCGCACTAGCTGGCGTTCCGGAAACTGTCGAGACGGGTTCAATCCATCGCCAGTGGTGTGCTGATTCTTTAGAGTTGGCATAAGTATGGCTGGGGACATGCTGTCAGCCCGGAGAGTAGACGGCTGGAAGGGTGATTGGTGGCGACTTCTATGGAATTTGCCATATGGTTTAAATAACCTGGTGAACATATATATCCATGTAGCGATATCGGGTAAGTCCCCTGGAGTGGTGGGGTTTCGGGCCCGCGGGTAACTGGCCGGGCCTGTGTCGGGGGTGTGTCGTTGCCGGTGTTGGGGTGGGCCATCGCGTAGTGGTCAATGAGTTACCGACCAAAGTGACTCATGAAAGGACATCTACGCGATGACCCAGGACCATTCTGCCTTGCTGACTCAGCTCGACGCCCTCAAGTCCGCCGATTCTTCGGCGGTGTTCGCTGAGTTGATCCGCGCCGGATTGCAGGCGCTGATCGAGGCCGAAGCCGCCGAGTCGATCGGCGCTGGCCGCTACCAGCGCAGCGACGGTCGCAGCACCCACCGCAATGGGCACCGTCCCAAGACGGTGTCGACCACCTCCGGTGATATTGAGGTGCAGATCCCCAAACTGCGGGCCGGATCGTTCTTCCCGTCGCTGCTGGAGCGGCGCCGCCGCATCGACAAGGCCCTGCATGCGGTGATCATGGAGGCTTACGTGCACGGGGTCTCCACCCGCAGTGTCGATGACCTGGTCGCGGCGATGGGCGTCGAGTCGGGGGTCTCCAAGTCGGAGGTCTCCAGGATCTGCGCCGGGCTGGATAAGGAGATCGAGGCGTTTCGTACCCGCAGTCTGACTCACACCACGTTTCCGTACGTGTTCTGCGACGCCACCTTCTGCAAAGTGCGGGTGGGGGCGCATGTGGTGTCTCAAGCGCTGGTGGTGGCCACCGGGGTGTCTATCGACGGAACCCGGGAGGTGCTGGGCACCGCGGTCGGTGACAGCGAGTCCTTCGAGTTCTGGCGTGAGTTCCTGGCGTCGTTGAAAGCCCGCGGGTTGGGCGGGGTGCATCTGGTGATCTCCGATGCCCATGCTGGTTTGAAAGCGGCTGTGGCCCAACAGTTCAGCGGGTCATCGTGGCAGCGGTGCCGGGTGCATTTCATGCGCAATCTGCACACCGCGGTGTCGTCCAAGCACGCCCCCGCGGTGACTGCGGCGGTCAAGACGATCTTCGCCCACACCGATCCCGAGGAGGTCGCCGCGCAATGGGACCGGGTCGCTGACACCCTGGCCGCGTCGTTCCCGAAGGTGGCCGCCATGATGACCGAGGCCAAAACCGACGTGTTGGCGTTCACCGCGTTCCCGAAAGCGCACTGGCAGAAGATCTGGTCGAACAATCCGATCGAACGGTTGAACAAGGAGATCAAACGCCGCGCCGATGTCGTGGAGATCTTCCCCAACCCCGCCGCGTTCCTTCGGTTGGCCACCGCCGTGGTCATCGAAGCCCACGACGAATGGCAGGTCACCCGCCGGTATCTCTCCGATGTCTCCATGGACGAGCTACGAGCGGTGATCGCCGCCAAACATGCCGCCGCGGCACTGGCCAAACAACACCAAATCGCCTAGCATTCAGCATGACTCGTTGATCACTACGCGTGAACCCACGCCGATCCGAAGTCCACCACCCCACGGGACGCTATCGCGATATCAGATGCAGCTACCTATCATTCGATTTTTCGGTGACAAATATCACATATTGACGGCGGGTGGCGCTATTCGGCAGTGCAATGGTGCAAACTTAGCTGATTCTTATGTTGACCCGCTAAGGAGTGACGTCCGGATGAGCACTTCCGATCCAGCAGTGTCACGCAGTGGGCGACATCCAGCAACGAAAAATTACGGAGGGGCGGTAAACGCTGAGCCCGTCCTACCAACCAAGATCACGCTGCGCGCGTGGCAGGCTCGCTACGGTCGCTGGCTGGTGTGGTCGGATGCCGCCGTCATCGCCGGCGTGGTGGCTCTGGCGCAGGCACTGAGATTCGGAACAGTGACCGGTGAGAGCC
>NZ_JADDIL010000168.1:0-3398 GCF_020826795.1 Microtetraspora sp. AC03309
GGTGACCCTCTCCCACAAAAATTGTCCGGCGGCGTCCTACTCTCCCACACCGTCCCCAGTGCAGTACCATCGGCGCTGGAAGGCTTAACTTCCGGGTTCGGAATGTAACCGGGTGTTTCCCTACCGCTATAACCGCCGTAACCCTATGAAACACACAACCAGACCACCCACACACACAAGCGCAGGCAGGACCGTTTGCAGTCTCTGAATCGCATAGTCGACGCGAACATCTATGGACAAGTCCTCGGCCTATTAGTACCGGTCAGCTCCACACGTTACCGCGCTTCCACTTCCAGCCTATCAACCCGGTCGTCTACCGGGAGCCTTACCCCACAAAGGGAGGGAGACCTCATCTCGAGACGAGCTTCCCGCTTAGATGCTTTCAGCGGTTATCCCTTCCGAACGTAGCCAACCAGCCGTGCTCCTGGCGGAACAACTGGCACACCAGAGGTTCGTCCGTCCCGGTCCTCTCGTACTAGGGACAGCCTCTCTCAAGTCTCCTGCGCGCGCAGCGGATAGGGACCGAACTGTCTCGCGACGTTCTAAACCCAGCTCGCGTACCGCTTTAATGGGCGAACAGCCCAACCCTTGGGACCTACTCCAGCCCCAGGATGCGACGAGCCGACATCGAGGTGCCAAACCATCCCGTCGATATGGACTCTTGGGGAAGATCAGCCTGTTATCCCCGGGGTACCTTTTAGCCGTTGAGCGACACCGCTTCCACAAGCCGATGCCGGATCACTAGTCCCAGCTTTCGCTCCTGCTCGACCCGTCAGTCTCACAGTCAAGCTCCCTTGTGCACTTACACTCGACACCTGATTACCAACCAGGCTGAGGGAACCTTTGGGCGCCTCCGTTACCCTTTAGGAGGCAACCGCCCCAGTTAAACTACCCACCAGACACTGTCCCCCACCCGGATACACGGGCGCGGGTTAGACGTTCAAAACGACCAGAGTGGTATTTCACCAATGACTCCACCCCAACTAGCGTCGAGGCTTCCCAGTCTCCCACCTATCCTACACAAGACGCTCCAAACGCCAATGTCAAGCTGTAGTGAAGGTCCCGGGGTCTTTCCGTCCTGCTGCGCGTAACGAGCATCTTTACTCGTAGTGCAATTTCACCGGGTCTGTGGTTGAGACAGCGGGGAAGTCGTTACGCCATTCGTGCAGGTCGGAACTTACCCGACAAGGAATTTCGCTACCTTAGGATGGTTATAGTTACCACCGCCGTTTACCGGCGCTTAAGTTCTCAGCTTCGCTCCCGAAGAAGCTAACCGGTCCCCTTAACGTTCCGGCACCGGGCAGGCGTCAGTCCGTATACATCGTCTTACGACTTAGCACGGACCTGTGTTTTTAGTAAACAGTCGCTTCCCCCTGGCCACTGCGACCCCCACCAGCTCACAGAGCTAGCCTGATCACCAGCAGAGGTCCCCCTTCTCCCGAAGTTACGGGGGCAATTTGCCGAGTTCCTTAACCACAGTTCACCCGAACGCCTTAGTATTCTCTACCTGACTACCTGAGTCGGTTTAGGGTACGGGCCGCCACGACACTCACTAGAGGCTTTTCTCGGCAGCATAGGATCACCCACTTCGCCACAATCGGCTCGGCATCACACCTCAGGCACAAGGCAGACGGATTTACCTATCTGCCGCCCTACATGCTTACCCCGGGAACAACCATCGCCCGGGATGGGCTACCTTCCTGCGTCACCCCATCGCTTACCTACTACCAGATCAGGCCAGGCGTTCACCCTCACCACCATCCCGAAGGACAGCAGGGGTTAAGGACCCTTAGTATCACTGGATTCGATATGGGCGCATCGCAGCGGGTACGGGAATATCAACCCGTTATCCATCGACTACGCCTGTCGGCCTCGCCTTAGGCCCCGACTTACCCTGGGCGGATTAGCCTAGCCCAGGAACCCTTAGTCATCCGGCGCAGAAGTTTCCCACTTCTGATTCGCTACTCATGCCTGCATTCTCACTCGTGCAACCTCCACGGCTGGATCACTCCGCCGCTTCACCGGATCGCACGACGCTCCCCTACCCACCCACACAACAAAGTTGCGTGAATGCCACGACTTCGGCGGTGTACTTGAGCCCCGCTACATTATCGGCGCGGAATCACTTGACCAGTGAGCTATTACGCACTCTTTCAAGGGTGGCTGCTTCTAAGCCAACCTCCTGGTTGTCACGGCAACTCCACATCCTTTCCCACTTAGCACACGCTTAGGGGCCTTAGTCGGTGATCTGGGCTGTTTCCCTCTCGACTACGGAGCTTATCCCCCGCAGTCTCACTGCCACGCTCTCACTTACCGGCATTCGGAGTTTGGCTGACGTCAGTAACCTTGTCGGGCCCATCGGCCATCCAGTGCTCTACCTCCGGCAAGAAACACGCAACGCTGCACCTAAATGCATTTCGGGGAGAACCAGCTATCACGGAGTTTGATTGGCCTTTCACCCCTACACACAGATCATCCCCCAGGTTTTCAACCCTGGTGGGTTCGGTCCTCCACGCAGTCTTACCCACGCTTCAACCTGCCCATGCGTAGATCACCCCGCTTCGGGTCTACAGCATGCGACTCAACGCCCTATTCAGACTCGCTTTCGCTACGGCTCCCCCACACAGGTTAACCTCGCCACACACCATAACTCGCAGGCTCATTCTTCAAAAGGCACGCAGTCACATCACAGACGAAACAAGTTCCGCCTACGCTCCTACGGCTTGTAAGCACACGGTTTCAGGTACTATTTCACGACCCCTCACCGGGGCGCTTTTCACCTTTCCCTCACGGTACTCGTTCACTATCGGTCATCAGGGAGTATTTAGGCTTACCAGGTGGTCCTGGCAGATTCACACAGGATTTCTCGAGCCCCGTGCTACTTGGGATCCCCTCAAACAGTCAGCATGATTTCGCCTACCCGGCTCTCACGGTCTACGGCGCCCCTTCCCAGAGGCTTCGACTACCACACTGATTTATCACTGTCCGCGGTCTCGGCAGAAACCGCCAGAAGGTCCCACAACCCCGCACACGCAACGCCTGCCGGCTATCACACATGCACGGTTTAGCCTCATCCGCTTTCGCTCACCACTACTCACGGAATCACTCTTGTTTTCTCTTCCTACGGGTACTGAGATGTTTCACTTCCCCGCGTTACCACCAACCGCCCTATACATTCAGGCGGAGGCAACACCACATGACTGGTGCTAGGTTTCCCCATTCGGACATCCCCGGATCAACGTCTGGTTGGCGACTCCCCGAGGCTTAACGCAGCCTCCCACGTCCTTCATCGGCTCCTGATGCCAAGGCATCCACCGTGTGCCCTAAGAAACTTGGCCACAAAGATGCTCGCGTCCACTATGCAATTCACAAACAACAAACAGCCAACCAGCCCAACC
>NZ_JADDIL010000169.1:0-3391 GCF_020826795.1 Microtetraspora sp. AC03309
GCACTGCATCCAGGCCAACTGCGCACCCAGGAACAAGCCATCGGGGTAAGCACAGCCTACGGTCGCCACACCCCCGCCGCCCTGACCGAGGACGAACTGCAGACCTTGCTCGACAGTGCGACCCGCAGCACACAGGTCCAGGAGAACGCGCTAGACCTGTTCGTTGAACTTGCCACGGCCCAGCCGTTCGAGGATGGCAACAAACGCACCGCCGTCTTCGTCGCCAACAGCCTGCTCATCGGTTCCGGCGCAGGCATCCTCCTGACGATCCCCGTCGATGACGACGACCCCAGTGTGGCCAGGACATTCAACGACCTACTGGCGAGGGCCTACGTCTATGGCGAGCACGATGGGGTGAAGACGTTGCTACGCAGTCGACTTCGTGAGGCCGGTTGGATGCGGTGCGCCAGGCGTTGATCGCCGGTGAACGCAGCGGCGAGGCCACACCGTTCGATTTCGACGACTTTGGCTCTGGATGTGGAATTATTGAGGTGGGGCAGGGACAGTCTTGAACCGATCGGAATTGATAGAACAGGCCCTGCGACACGCGCATCTTCGGATCGCCCTCCAGAACTACACCGCGCAAACGGTCCCGACTCTCGGCATTGACGGTTACGCGCAGAGGATCGGATGTTATCTGTAACTAACACCAAGAACTGAGCTGCCCAACTGTTCAGGACGAGCGCTACATGTGTACGCAGTGGAAGTACGAGTCGGATCGGGCTGCACATGTGTAGGACGTGGGTGGGTTTGTCATGCCCTTGACCGCACTCATCAGTCCAGTCGTTGGGTCTCATGCCGACCTCGCATGG
Organism: Microtetraspora sp. AC03309; assembly: GCF_020826795.1. Lineage (NCBI taxonomy): Bacteria > Bacillati > Actinomycetota > Actinomycetes > Streptosporangiales > Streptosporangiaceae > Microtetraspora > Microtetraspora sp. AC03309. Next base: position 813 of record NZ_JADDIL010000169.1, read on the forward strand.
CGGTATCACCGCCGGAATTGCCCATGGGTCAGCCAATCACGCCACGTTGACGGCGAGATAATAATTTGCCGTGGGCGGCGACTCCTGTGCTGGAAACGCAGATGGCAGTCGTATAGCCTCAGCGAGGCGCAGGAGTTGCCGATAGCTGGGAAGCGTCTCGATGTAGCCCGTGCTCAGCCCCGGGAGGAGCAATGATCAGAACCTGTGGATGACCCTCGGTGGGGCGGCATGAAAGTGGGCGCACCTTCCCGGGGATGATCTGAAGTCCAAGGTTCTCTGATCAAGACCGGCGTTGACGCGCTGGTTGGGAAGGTACGCCCATGCTCACCGTAGTTCACGACACCGATGAGGCCAACGCCAATGACGGCGGTGGTCGGTCGTTGTTGGATGAGATCGTGCGCGACGGCGCCCGGCAGATGCTGGCCGCGGCGCTGAAGGCTGAGGTGGCCGCCTACATCGATGCCCACGCCGGTGAGCTCGATGAGAGCGGTCGCCGGCTGGTGGTCCGCAACGGCTCCCACGCCGGGCGTGAGGTGTTGACCGCCGCGGGCGCGGTGGCGGTGACCGCGCCGCGGGTCAACGACAAGCGTATCGACGCCGATACCGGTGAGCGGCAGCGGTTTTCCTCGGCGATCCTGCCGGCGTGGGCGCGCAAGTCCCCGCAGATGACTGAGGTGCTGCCGCTGCTGTACCTGCACGGCCTGTCGACCAGTGACTTCGGGCCGGCCTTGGAGCAGTTCCTCGGGTCCAGTGCCGGGCTCTCGGCGACGACGATCACACGGCTGACCAGCCAGTGGCAGGAGGAGGCCAAGGCCTTCGGGGCCCGGGATCTGTCGGGCACTGACTTCGTCTACCTGTGGGTCGACGGCATTCACCTCAAGGTCCGCCTCGAGCAGGAGAAGCTGTGCCTGTTGGTGATGATCGGGGTCCGCTCCGATGGCCGCAAGGAACTCGTCGCCCTGGCCGACGGGTATCGAGAATCGACCGAGTCGTGGGCCGATCTGCTGCGGTCGTGTCGACGCCGCGGGATGATCGCCCCGGTGTTGGCCGTCGGTGACGGTGCACTGGGCTTTTGGAAGGCGATGCGCGAGGTGTTCCCGGCTACCCGCGAGCAGCGCTGCTGGTTTCACAAACAGGCCAATGTCCTTTCCTGCCTGCCCAAATCGGCGCAACCCGGTGCGGTCGCGGCGATGCGGGAGATCTACAACGCCGAGGACCTCGACCACGCGCAGGTCGCGATCAAGGCCTTCGAGATCGACTACGGCGCCAAGTACCCCAAGGCGGTCGCCAAGATCGTCGACGACGCCGACGTGCTGTTGGAGTTCTACAAATACCCAGCCGAACACTGGATCCACTTGCGCACCACGAATCCGATCGAATCAACCTTCGCCACCGTGCGATTGCGGACGAAGGTCACCAAGGGGCCGGGATCCCGCGCGGCCGGAATTGCCATGGCCTACAAGCTTATCGACGCCGCACAAGCCCGGTGGCGGGCAGTCAACGCACCCCACCTGGTCGCCCTCGTCCGTGCCGGCGCCGTCTTCCACAAAGGCAAGCTACTCGAACGCCCCGCCGACATCACACCGCCCGAGCCGGCCGAATCAACCGAAACGGAGGTCGCCTGAAACACCCCGATCCACAGGTATTGACAATTCCTCGGCTGCTATCTACCGTAGCGTCAGGCACCTCCTCCCGGAGTGGGGATTGCGCCGACCAGCCCTCAGCGTCGGTTGAGAAGGAGCCGGATCAGCATGCGTATTGTCGTCGACCTGAACCGGTGTCTGGGATACGCGCAATGCGTCCCGCTGGCGCCGGAGGTGCTGCAACTCAACGGCGAGGAAGCCCTCGCCTACGACCCGAACCCCGACGACTCGCAACGCCAGCAGGTCGCGCGGGCCGTAGCGTCGTGCCCGGTGCAGGCCATCATCGCCGAGATGGATCCCCCCGCCGATGCGACGGCCAGGACCCCCCAGTGAGCGACTACCCGCTGATCGACGAGCTGGTCAGCACCTTCAAGGCCGAGGGTCGGATCGTGATCGTCGGGGCGTCGCTGGCCGGACTGCGCGCCGCGGAAGCGTTGCGGGACGAGGGGTTCACCGGGTCATTGACCATCATCGGGGACGAGGTGCACGAGCCCTATGACCGCCCGCCGCTGTCCAAGCAGGTGCTCAAGGGATGGGTGCCCGCCGGCAATACCAAGCTGCCCCGGTTGAGGGCGATCGATGCCGACTGGCGGCTCGGCGTCGCAGCGACCCGACTCGACCGCGACAACCGGGAAGTGGTGCTGGCCAACGGCGACAAGGTGCCCTACGACCGGCTGCTGATCGCCACCGGGGTCCGGTCCCGCGCGTGGTTCAACCCCGAAGAGCGCAAGCTCAAGGGCCTGTACACGCTGCGCACCAGCGATGACGCCGCCAAAATTCAGGAGGCGTTCAAGGCGCGTCCGAAGCGGGTTCTGATTGTCGGCGCGGGCTTCATCGGCTCCGAGATGGCCTCGGTCTGCCGTGATCTCGGATTGGACGTGACGGTCGCCGAGCGCTCCAGCGCTCCGCTGGTCGGTCCGCTCGGCGGGGTGATCG
>NZ_JADDIL010000170.1:0-3224 GCF_020826795.1 Microtetraspora sp. AC03309
CGACTATCTGAGGGCGGGGGCTGGTGGGGCGCTCCGATGCGCCACCGCTGCCTCCCGCCCCCGGCCTCAGATAGTCGGGCGCTCCGACGCGGCCTGCGTTCGGAGCGCCTGACCCGGTGTCAGCGCAGTGCGATGGGCAATGACTTGATGCCGTTGATGAAGTTGGACCTGAGCCGTGTCGCCTCGCCGGCCTGGCCGATCCGGGGGAACCGCTCGGACAGGACCTCGAAGAGCACCCTGAGCTCCAGCTTGGCCAGGTGGTTGCCGAGGCAGAAGTGCGCCCCGCCGCCGCCGAAGCCGATCTGCGGGTTGGGGTCCCGGCCGATGTCGAAGACGTCCGGATCAGTGAAGACGTCGGCGTCCCGGTTCGCCGACGCGTAGAAGATCACCACCTTGTCCCCTTCAGCGATCTTCTGCCCCCGGATCTCCGTGTCGGTGGTGGCCGTACGGCGGAAGAGGTTGACGGGGGACACCCAGCGGACGATCTCGTCGGCGGCGGTCCGGGCCAGGGCGCGGTCGGCCACGAGGCGGGCCCACTGCTCCGGATGCTGGAAGAACGCGAGCATTCCGCCGGTCGCCGCGTTGCGGGTGGTCTCGTTGCCCGCGACGATGAGGAGCAGGACGAACAGGTTGAACTCGTCCTCGGTCAGCACCTCGCCGCCATCCGTCGGCTGGATGAGCTTGGTGACGATGTCGTCGCGCGGATCCTCCCTGCGGGCCGCGGCCAGCGTCCCGGCGTAGGCGTAGACCTCGGCCGCCGCGGCCTGGCCTTCCTCCGGGGTCGTCGCGTAGTCCGGGTCCTCGTTCCCGATCAGCCGGTTGGACCACTCGAAGATCTTGTCCCGGTCCTCGACCGGTGCGCCGAGAAGCTCGCAGATCACGTACAGGGGCAGCGGCGCGGAGATGTCCGTGACGAAGTCCAGGTCGGGCTTGCCCTCGGCGTCGTCGATCAGCTGGTGACAGATGTCCCGGATGTGCTCTTCGAGCAGGGAGATCACCCGGGGCGTGAAGCCGCGATTGACCAGGGAGCGCCTACGGGTGTGCTCGGGCGGGTCCTGGTTGAGCATCATCATCCGCTGCAGTTCCCTTTCCTCCTCGGGCAGCTCGTTGAAGAGTGCCAGGCGGCGTGAGGAGGAGAAGAGATCGGAGTGCCGGGAGACGTGCACGACGTCCTCGAGCTTGGTCACCGCCCAGAAACCCGGCCAGCCGAGTTCGGCGTCGCCCTCGTGCCAGAACACCGGGGCGTTGTCCCGCAGCCATTTGAGCTGCTCGTGCGGCACCCCGTGCCGCGCGTAGTAGTCCTGGTCGACGACATTGATTAGCACAGGGAGTCACCTACTGGAGAGACGTGGCCTGGGAAGATCGGGATCGATTCGGCAGGTGTGGACGCGGGGAGCCTCGTGCTGCGCCGAGGCACGTATTCAATCAAGCGCTTGGCAGTTTCTCTTTCTGGAACGTGTTCTATTACGAGGTGCCGTGTCCGTCAAGGAGGGCGGTGATCGCGGGCGTGGCGGAACGGACGGCATCGCCGCGATCGTGACAGAGCCCCGCCAGGTGCGTCCCGTGATCGGCACTCCCCGGCTCCGCTGTCCCGCCCCGCCGCCGGCCCGGGGGTACCCGCCTCCCGGGCTGACCATGCGCCTTCGTCGCGCCTCGCCGGAGGGCAAGACCGTCGGCCCTGGGAGTACGGCCCCGGCAGTAGGGGGCTTGCCGAGCTGAGGGCGAGCCGGATCGCGAGTTCGTCCACAGCCTGATACTTATCCCCAGAACCGCTTTCGGCCATCTGCCGCCGGGCCACCGGCTCAGATGCTGGGCCTCGATCTCATCGGACCCAGGAGGAGCGCGTTGATCCCCATCATGCTCGCCATCAAGCTCGGTGCCACGGCCATCGCCGGAGTGACGATCACCGGCCCCACGACGGGCGTCCCCGGAATCCCGGTTCCCGAGTCGGGAGCGTCCCCGAACTCCTGCCCACCGCCCGAGCCGCCGCCGCGGTGGCCGGGTGACATCCGGTCGTCAGACGGTCCTGGCCGCCGCCCACCGGACGGCTACGGCCCCTGGCGACCGCAAGGGACACATCACTGGAACGGAGCGGGCGACGTGCCGCAGGGTGCTTCTCAGGCGCGACGATGGGCGCTGCTCCAGGCTCCGCATGAGGCCGCACTCGACGTGGTCGGCCGATCGCGCCCGCCTGCCGTGGTTTCGGCGGGCGATGACGACGTCATCCGTTGGGTGGAGCACTGGGTCCTCAGGTGGGAGTCGCGGAGGCTCCGGGCAGCGCGACCTACGACGGCCGCCCCGGCCCCACAAGGGGCAGATCGGCCGGCACGGCAATGGATCCGGCCAGAACGATCACGGGTGAGCGAGGAGAGGTGGCGACCCGCGCTGCCGACGCGATGGCGGGTGAGCCTGCAGCAGTGGCAGCGGGCAATGCGGCCGCCGGAGCCGCTGATGGAGAGCTGGGAAGAGCGGCGGCGAGCAAACCAAGGGCGGCAACAGGAAGCGTTGCGCGCCCACCCGTGGCCCCTGTGGGTGTACGGCGACGCGCCTTGGATCCGGGAGGGCGGCGACACGCCTTGGCTCCGAGACGGGGGCGACACTCCTTCGATCGGGGAGGGCGGCGACACGCCCTGGCCCCGAGGGATGTTCGCGCCGGACCCCGCCGACATGTCCACGTCGAAGCTTTTGAACATGCTCGACCGGTGTTTCGATGCTGTGGACGAGGCGGTGCCAGAGCCAGGAGTACGACTCCCGGTGCTGTGGAGCCCAGGCGTGTGGAGCCGAGGCGTGTGGAGTCCGGGCGAGCAGTTACCGGTGACGCAGAGTCCCGATGATCAGGTCATGGATGGGCCGGTCATGGATGGGCCGGTCATGGATGGGCCGGTCATGGACGGGCGGGACATGGGCGGGTCGGTCGCAACTGGGTCGGACGCGACTGGGCCGGTTGCGGACGGGCGGGACATAGGCGGACTGGTCGCAACCGGGCCGGCCACGGATGAGCCCGTCGGGGACGGGTCGGTCATGGGTGGGTCGGCCATGGACGGGTCGGTCGCAACCGGGCAGCAGGACGTCCCAGGTGGTCCGGGACCGGATGAACAAGCCACGGTCCGTGAGAAGGACACTCCGATCGAGACACGGGGTGAGCTCGCGGTCAAGGCGGCAGAGAGTTGGCTCGGCACGCCGTACACATGGGGCGGCGGAGCGGCCGGGGGGCCGAGCAAGGG
>NZ_JADDIL010000171.1:0-3172 GCF_020826795.1 Microtetraspora sp. AC03309
GTATCTATTTAGTTGGCCGCTGTATGTTTCCCATCCAGATTCTCCGAATTCTGATCTGATTTCCGCAGGAGTCTTTAGCGTATTGCCGTTGAAGTACTCGGGCGATATATGGTTATTAGGGCCGTTTACTAACTCGGCGGCCACGGTATAGGCAGCTTGGGTGGAACCGTTGCCGAGTTGTCGATGGCTGTCGTCTACTGTTGTGGGGGTCGCGGTTGTTCCCTCTGGGAAATCCTCGGGTTTGGGTTCTGCTCCGACAATTCCCTGTTCAAACGCCGCATGGACGCGGCCTGCTCCAGCGACGTTCTCCCCTATGATGTCCCAAGCGGCTTTCTTCGTTTGCCAAGCGTCATGGGCGTGGTCATATGCGGCTCTTCATGATTGAGGGTGTAGAACGGTCAGCTGCTGTCGGCCTGTGATTGGGGTGTCTGGTTGGCTGGGTGTGTGCCGGAGGAGAAGCGGAAGAGTAAGAGGAAGAGCGCGGTGTCCGGGGGTGGTGTGGACCTGTCGATGCTGCAACAGCTGATGGCCGATGCTGGCCGGGATTTGTTCGCGGGAGTGTTCGATGAACCGACACCCGAGGTGGGAGCTGTGCCGGAGCGTGTGCGGGGTTTCCGGGTGCGGGTCGACCTGATGTACGCCAAGCCGCCGATCTGGCGTCGTCTGGTCCTGCCGGGTGACCTCGTGCTCGATGAGCTGCATGACGTGCTGCAGGTTGCGATGGGCTGGCAGGACGGTCATCTGCATAAGTTCGGTGTCGGGGCGGACCGGCGTACCCGTGCCTACTTCGTCACCAGATTTGATCTCAGCGAAGGCGACGACGGTCTCGTCGAGGACGGTGTGCGCCTGGATCAGGTGGTCTCCGGTAAGGGCGACCGGTTGTTCTATGACTACGACTTCGGCGACGGATGGGAGCACGTGCTGGTGGTCGAAGACGTTCTCGATGATCCACCTTCGGCTCCGGTGTGCCTGGCGGGCAAGATGGCCTGCCCGCCGGAGGATTGTGGTGGCTTGGGCGGCTATGAGGAATTGGCTGCGTGGGTTCGTGGCGGGTACGACCCGCGGGCAACACCGATGGGGCTGGGTGCGCAGGAGATGCGCGACTGGCTGCCCCGAGGCTGGCACCCCGATCGTTTCTCGGTGACCGAGACCAATGACGCTCTGGCCGCGTCGAATATGCGTTGAGGACTCTTCACTGCCGAGGTGCAAGGAGCTGAGTTCGGAAGCCTCCGGTCTCGAGCAGTGACCGGGCGATGTAGTTGGTGAGGTTGCGGAAGCCCAGCGCGGATCCGCGCAGGTGTTCGAGGCGGCCGTTGATCGCTTCGGTGGGCCCGTTGGAGGTGCCGGGGCGGTCGAAGTAGGCCAGCACGTCGGCGGCACGCTTCTTCAGGGTCCGTCCCAGGGTGATCAGTTCGGTCAGCGGCTTGGGAACGCCGGTGCTCAGCGTGGTGATCAGCGCCGCCATCATCGTGCGGCCTTTCGTGCGGTCGGGTTCACGATACGCGGCCACGGTGCGCTGATACATCTGCCAGGTGGCCTCGACTTCTGCGTGGGCGTCGGCGGCGAACAAGGCGGCCAGCCGGGTGCGCTGGCGGTCGGTGAGCAGATCGGCACCGGTGTGCAGGGTGCGTCGGCAGGTGTAGAGCGGGTCGGACTTGCGGCCGCGGTGCCCACATGTCGCCAGCTGCACCCGGCGGCGGCACTCATCGAGGGCGTTGCCAGCCAGGCGCACCACGTGGAAAGGGTCCATCACCGTCGCCGCCTCGGGCAGTTCCTCGGCGGTAGCGGTCTTGAACCCGGAGAAGCCATCCATAGCAACAACGTCCACGCCGTCACGCCAGTCCTGCGGCCGCTCGGCCAACCAGTCCTGAAACGCCTTTTTTGAGCGACCCTCGACCATGTCGAGCAGCCGAGCCGGACCGGTCCCGTCACGCACAGGGGTGAGATCGATGATGACGGTGACGTACCTGTCACCGCGACGGGTGTGCCGCCAGACGTGCTCATCGACGCCGATCACCGCCACGCCGTCGAAACGGGCCGGATCGGCGATCAGCACCCGTCGGCCTTCTGCCAGCACCGCGTTGTTGGCGGTGTTCCACGACACCGCGAGCGCTTCGGCGATGCGAGCCACGGATAGATGCTGGCAGACAATGGCTTCCAGCGCCCACCGCAGAGCACGCCGCGACAGCTTGGCACGTGGTTCGGCCATCCTGGTGGTGTCTTGTCGCCACACGTGGGCGCAGCCGGCGCACCGGTAGCGACGGATGGTCACCAGCAGTGTGGTGGGGCGCCACCCGAACGGCTCATGGGCCAGAGTACGGGTGAGGCTGTCGCGTGGGATGCCTTCTTCGCCGCAGCGACGACACCACCGGTCCTCGTCGGTCACCCGGCACGCCAGCACAGCACGGCCGGGCTCAAGGCGTTGTCCGGTCACCTGCAGCCCAAGTTCGTCGAGGCGGCAGAAAGTCGTCAGGTCAGCGCAGGCGAAGCCCGCCCGACCGGTAGCGTCAGGCACGTCGAGGTCTTTCGGATGAGGAGTGTAGGAACCCTCATTTTCGAGAGACCTCGACCTCTATCCCGGCAACGACGCGCCAACCACCTCTACACCCTCATCTGTGAAGAGCCGGTTTTCAGCTCTACCGCCAGGGTGGCCAAGGCGCTCAGCAGCAGGTCAGCGGTCGCAATCTGTGACGTATTGATCTTGCACGGCCTACCACCGGTTGCACCCGGCAATCCCTCGCACACCACACCGTGCGTTGCGGCGCAATAGTCGTGATAAATCCGCAATTTGCGCTCGCGCACGGTCAGAAACCCTTGCCTATCGTCTACGTTCTGCGCGCACAGGTGTCAGCTCCGGTCGAAAAGTGAGCAGGTAGTTCCGGTTGAAAAGTGAGCACTTCACCTTTCGATTGGAGAGTGATCACTGTGGAGGATTGGGCGGAGATTCGCCGGCTGTATCGGTCGGAGAAGCTGTCGCAGGCTGCGATCGCGCGGCAGTTGGCCCTGTCACGAAACACGGTGGCCAAGGCGCTGCGTTCCGAGGCGCCGCCACGGTATGAACGCAAGCCGGTAGTCACCTCGGCGTGGGCGCAGGTCGAGATGGCGGTCCGGGTGCTGCTGGGTCAGTTCCCGACAATGCCGGCAACGGTGATCGCCCAGCGGGTGGGGTGGA
>NZ_JADDIL010000172.1:0-2830 GCF_020826795.1 Microtetraspora sp. AC03309
ACTCGATCGCGTGATCATCCGGTTCGCCGGCGACTCCGGCGACGGAATGCAGCTGACCGGCGACCGTTTCACCGCGGAAACGGCGAAATTCGGCAACGACCTCTCGACTCTCCCCAACTTCCCGGCGGAGATCCGCGCCCCCGCCGGCACCCTGCCCGGCGTGTCGAGCTTCCAACTCCACTTCGCCGACCACGACATCCTCACCCCCGGTGACGCCCCCAACGTGCTGGTGGCGATGAACCCCGCCGCATTGAAGGCGAACATCGCCGACCTGCCGCGCGGCGCCGACATCATCGCCAACACCGACGAGTTCACCAAGCGCAACCTGGCCAAGGTGGGCTACGCCGCCAACCCGCTCGAAGACGACACCCTCGCCGAGTGGCGGCTCCACTCGGTGCCGCTGACCTCGCTGACCGTCAAGGCGCTCGAAGGCTTCGCGATCTCCAAGAAGGACGCCGAGCGGGCCAAGAACATGTTCGCGCTCGGGTTGCTGTCGTGGCTGTACCACCGGCCGACCGAGGCGACGATCACGTTCCTGGAGGCGAAGTTCGCCAAGAAGCCGGACATCGCCAAGGCCAACGTCGCGGCGTTCCAGGCCGGCTGGAACTACGGCGAGACCACCGAGTCGTTCTCGGTCTCCTACGAGATCAAGCCCGCGACGCTGGCCCCCGGCGTCTACCGCAACATCTCCGGCAACCAGGCCCTGGCCTACGGGCTGATCGCGGCGTCGGTCCAGTCGGGGCTGCCGCTGTTCCTCGGCTCCTACCCGATCACCCCGGCCTCTGACATCCTGCACGAGCTGTCCAAGCACAAGCGGTTCGGCATCAGGACGTTCCAGGCCGAGGACGAGATCGCCGGCGTGGGCGCCGCCCTGGGCGCCGCGTTCGGCGGCGCGCTCGGCGTGACGACCACCTCCGGCCCGGGTGTCGCGCTGAAGGCCGAGACCGTCGGCCTCGCCGTGGCGACCGAGCTGCCGCTGATCGTCGTGGACGTCCAGCGGGCCGGCCCCTCCACCGGGATGCCGACCAAGACCGAGCAGACCGACCTGCTGATGGCGATGTTCGGCCGCAACGGCGAGTCCCCGGTCCCGGTCATCGCCCCCGCGACGCCGTCGGACTGCTTCGACGCCGCCATCGAGGCCGCGCGGATCGCCCTTGCGTATCGCACGCCCGTCATGCTGCTGTCCGACGGCTACCTGGCCAACGGCTCCGAGCCGTGGCGGGTGCCGGAGGTCGCCGAACTGCCGGACATCTCGGTCGAGTTCACCACCGAACCCAACGGTGAGGACGGCACGACCTATCTGCCGTTCAAGCGTGACCCGGAGACGCTGGCCCGGCCGTGGGCCGTACCCGGGACCGCGGGTCTGGAGCACCGCATCGGCGGCATCGAGAAGGCCGACGGCAGCGGCAACATCTCCTACGACCCGAACAACCACGACCGGATGGTCCGGCTCCGCCAGGCCAAGATCGACGGCGTCGACGTCCCCGCCCTGGAAGTGGACGACGAGGACGGCGACGCCCGGGTGCTGGTGCTGGGCTGGGGATCGACCTACGGGCCGATCGCGGCGGCGGTGCGGCGGGTACGCAAAGACGGCGGCAAGGTCGCCCAGGCCCACCTGCGGCACCTCAACCCGCTGCCCGCCAACACCGGCGACGTGCTGCGCGCCTACGACAAGGTGCTGCTTCCCGAGATCAACCTCGGCCAGCTCGCCCTGCTGCTGCGGGCGCGTTTCCTGATCGATGTGATCAGCTACAACCGCGTGCGCGGTCTTCCGTTCAAGGCCGAGGAACTGGCCGGTGTCATCCAGGACGTGATCAACAGTGACTGAGAGCCTCAACGGCAAGGGCCTGGCCCTGGTGCCCACGACCGAGGGCAAGCAGACCCTCAAGGACTTCAAGTCCGACCAGGAGGTCCGCTGGTGCCCCGGCTGCGGTGACTACGCCATCCTGGCCGCGGTGCAGAGCTTCCTGCCCGAGCTCGGCCTGCGCCGGGAGAACATCGTCTTCGTCTCCGGCATCGGCTGCTCCTCCCGGTTCCCGTACTACATGAACACCTACGGGTTCCACTCGATCCACGGGCGGGCTCCGGCCATCGCCACCGGGCTGGCCGCCTCGCGCCCGGACCTGTCGGTGTGGGTGATCACCGGCGACGGCGACGCCCTGTCCATCGGCGGCAACCACCTGATCCACGCGCTGCGCCGCAACGTCAACCTGAACATCCTGCTGTTCAACAACAGGATCTACGGCCTGACCAAGGGGCAGTACTCGCCGACCTCCGAGGTCGGCAAGATCACCAAGTCGACGCCGATGGGCTCGCTGGACAAGCCGTTCAACCCCATCTCGCTGGCGGTCGGCGCCGAGGCGGGGTTCGTCGCCCGGACCATCGATTCGGACCGCAAGCACCTGCAGAGCGTGCTGCGGGAGGCGGCGGCGCACCGGGGCACGTCGCTGGTGGAGATCTACCAGAACTGCAACATCTTCAACGACGGCGCCTTCGACGCGCTCAAGGAGCCGGACACCCGGGGCGAGATCACGATCAGGCTGGAGCATGGGCAGCCGATCGTGTTCGGCACCGGCGAGAACGAGAAGGCCGTACGGCTCTCGCCGTATGGCGGGGTCGAGGTCGTCCGCCGCTCGGAGGTGGCCGACAGCGAGATCCTCGTCCACGACGCGCACCGCGACGACCCGTCCCTGGCGTTCGCGCTGTCCAGGTTGGACGAGCCCGCGTTCGAGCACGTGCCGATCGGGATCTTCCGCTCGGTGGACCGCCCGGCGTATGACACGCTCATGAGCGAGCAGCTCGAGCAGGCCACCGCCGACAAGGGCAAGGG
>NZ_JADDIL010000173.1:0-2769 GCF_020826795.1 Microtetraspora sp. AC03309
CGGTGAGGATGCGGGGGCCGGGGAGGGCGCCGGAGGTGATGGCGGAACGGAAGGAGGCCGCGAGGGCGTCGCGGTCACCGAGGTCGCGCAGCGTCGTCACTCCGGCTGTCAGGAGCTGCCGGGCGCGTTCCGCCATGCCTGCGGAGAGCTCTGCCGGGGTGGCCTGCGCCGTCGTGCCGATGGGGTCGGGGCCGGAGTCGAAGGCGAGGTGGACGTGGCAGTCCGTCATGCCGGGCAGCACCGTCGCGCCCGGGCAGCGCAGGCGGGGCACTTGGGGGTCCACCGTCGCGTCCAGCTCGGCGGCGAGGCCGACGGCGGATACGGCGCCGGTGCTCTCGTCGACGAGCACGGCGCCGTCGGCGGTCACCCGGTCCGCGGGGCCTGCGATGACACGGTCGGCGGTGATCAGTAACGTGTTCACGGGGGTGGGGGTCTCCTCTCGTGCCTGCTGCTTCCCGGCGAAGCGTTCCGCGAGCCCTCCTACGGGAACTGCTTCTCCTCGCGGCCGATGTCGTCGATCGGGCCGAGGATCGTCCAGCCGGGCCCGAGGGGGCGGGTGGAGCGGAAGCCGTGGGCGACCGCGTACTCCTCGGCCTCCTCCGCGGTGTCCTCGGGGGCGCGCATGATCGTGTAGCGCGGGGGGTCCTCGTGGTAGAAGCGGTAGAACGTGCGGCCCTCGTCCTTGGGCTGGTAGAGGATCACGCTGACGCCCCAGAGGGCGTCGTACACCTTCTGGTCGCGCGGGGGCGTCGTCGTGCACGTGTCGGAGGGGCGGCCGGGCTCGCGGACGCAGGTCCGGTACCGGCTCCAGTCGATGCGTTCGGCGCGGGGGTGTTCCGCGATCAGCTTCCGCATCCGGGCGTCGGCCCGGGCGAAGGCATCCTCGCGGCGGTCGTACTCCTGCTGCAGCCGGTTGAAGCGCTGCTCGTCGAAGCCGCTGCCGAAGTGGGCCTCCAGGCCTGCGAGGACGGCGACCCGCCAGGCCAGGTACCCGGCCGTCACGACGAGCAGCGTGACGACCAGGACCCGGCCCGGCGAGCGCCTGTGGGGCATCAGGTCGGCGAGGTCAGAACGTGCCACTGATGGGGATCTCGATGTCCGCCTGCGCGATCGGCGGGGGGTACTTCCCGTCGAACCGGTCATAGTGCTGGAGCGTAAACCAGTCGATGAAGCCGTACTCCGTGATCTCGTCGTCCGGGTCGAGCCGGCGGACGGGACGCTGACGGTGAAGCTGTAGCGGCCGAGGAGGTTCAGGTTCTTGTGCTTGAGCGGGGAGAGCCGGGCGATGTCCTCCTGGCGGATCTCGTGGCCCTCGGCCTGGAGCTGGGTGACCGCGGCATCGATGTACCGCGTGGTCCAGAGCACGATGGCGTTGAGGACCAGGCCGAGCGCGCCGAGTTGGTCCTCCGTCCCGTCCCGGTACCGGCGTCCCCGTCGAGCGAGGCCGCACCGCCGCTCTCCGGCAACTCGTCCTGCAGGCCCCGCCTCCCGTGGTCGCCCAAGCACTCGGCTACCACGACAAAAGCACCACCAGGATCGCCGCCGAAGCCGGAGGCACCTGGAAGAAGTACGCCCCCGGCGATCACCCTCGATGACTCTGCTTCCTGGCACCCAGGCAACGGGATAACCCGTTGCCGCCACGTCTGGGGAGGCGATGGAGTGCCCCGGTGACCAACACCTCGGCGCGAGAAGAATTCTCTGCCCTGCTCGCCCGTGTCAGTGCCGACCCGGCCGTCATCGGGGCCGTCCTCAGCGGATCACAGGCACGGCAAGGCATGGCCACGCACCGTTCCGACTATGACATCTACCTGATCACCACCGATGACAGGGCAGCCGACGAAGAGCGCCGCGACTCCCGGCTGGACGTCAAGGCCATGTCCCTGGAGGAATTCCGCGCGCACGCGCTGCCGGGATCGGGCTGGGAATGGAACAGGTACTCCTTCACCCATGCCCGCGTCCTCAAAGACCGGCCCGACGGCCTCATCGGTGAACTTGTCGCCGGCAAGGGAGCACTGTCACGCGAGGAAGCCCATCAGACAGTCGCCGCCTCCCTGGACACCTTCGTCAACGCCGCCTACCGCTGGCTGAAAAGCCACCGCGACGAACGCGCCACCGAAGCCCGCCTGGATGCCGCTGAAGCTATTCCTCCCCTGCTGACCTGCATCTTCGCTCTCCACCGCCGGGTCCGCCCCTATAACCAGTACCTCGGCTGGGAACTACGGAACCATCCCCTGGGACCGCCTCCATGGCGCCACGAAAGGTTGCTGCCGCTCCTGGAAACAGTCCTGTCGCACGCCACCCCGCAGACGGCTCGCCAGCTCTTCCTCGACCTGGAACCATTCGCGCGCGCCGCCGGTCACAGCTCGGTACTGGACGCCTGGGGCGACGACCTCCACCTCCTGCGGCAAAGCCCTAGCTGAACAAACAACGCGCAATGGCTGTCGGAGGCCGGCGTCGATCAACCGGCCCTTCGAGGCTGTCGTCACGGAATGTGAGAACAGACCAAGAAAGAACGAGGAATACAGGCCGGCCGATCAACGGCGCCTACCAGTCCCGAGGCCGTCGCTCACCTCTATTGGGGGCGCGCGGCCCCGGCACCCCTCGCGCGGCGGCGCGGGCCGGGACCGGCCAGAGAGCCGCATGCCCGGCCCGCTGGCCGCTGGCGCGCGGGGGCGGCCGCGCGCCAGCGCGGCCCTTGATCCCTAGATGATTGAGTCCAAGGGCTTCGGTCGCGCTTAGTGGTCGTAGGCGATCAGGGAACGCTTGATC
>NZ_JADDIL010000174.1:0-2730 GCF_020826795.1 Microtetraspora sp. AC03309
TGTGGACGATCACAGAATTGAGCAGCCCTGTGCTCACGTAATTGACCAGGTCCCGGTCTGATTTCTGTTCTATCCCGCCTTCGTCGTGCTGGGGGTCACGGCGCGCCCGGGACGCTTGTTAGGGCGGTAGCTCGGCCCGTTCATGAAGACCTGGTGACTGTTGTTGATCAACCGGTCCAGGAGCGACTCGGCGACAACAGGGTTGGGGAACAGCGGATACCAGTCCATCGGCTGCCGGTTGGAGGTCATGATCATGGACTTGCCGGCGCGTTCGCTGATCAGTTCGTAGAGATCATCGGCTTGGGCAGCGGTCAGCTCGCGCATGACGAAGTCATCCAGGATCAGCACCGCCGGCCGCGCGAGTTCCGCCAGGCGGCGGGCCCAGGAGCGGTCGGCGTGGCCGCCGGCCAGCTCAGCGAGCGCGCGGCTGGTCTTGGCGAAGCGGACATCGGCGCCGTGCCGGATGGCCAGGTGTCCGAGGGCTTGGGCGATATGGCTCTTGCCGACCCCGACGGGCCCGTAAAGGATCACCGACTCTCCGGCGTGGAGCCAGCGCAGTGCGGCCAGGTCACGGATCTGCGCTGAGGGCAGCTTGGGCGAGGCGGCGAAGTCGAAGCCCTCCAGGGTTGCCTGCTGCTCGAAGCGGGCTTTGCGCAGCCGTCGCTGCATGGCCACGGTGTCACGTCGGGACAGCTCGTCTTCACATAGGACTTGGAGGAAGTCGATGTGGCCGAGTTCCCCGGCGCGGGCCTGGGCCAGGCGGGCGTCCAGGGTGTCGAGCATGCCGCCGAGTTTGAGAGCGCGCAACGCCTTGTCCAGCGCGCTGAGTTCGATCGTGGTGATGCTGGTCATGGTGAAGCTCCTGTTCATGGTTCGTGGTGGGCTGCTTCAGCGCGATGGCGGCGGGCGGGCGTCGCGGTGAGCGTGGTCACGGAGACGGAGGCTGGGTGGGTCAGCCTGCGGCCGAAGTGCTGGAACCGCGCAGCGGGATCACCTCGGCGACCTGGCCCGGCGGCGGGTCGGCGAACAGAGCGGCGGGACCATGCAGGAACGCGTCCGCGCCGCCGTCGCCTCGGCCCGCGGGTGCCGGGTCGGTCTCGGTGCCGGCGGCCAGGATGCCCTTGATGGTGCGGTAGGACGGGTCACCGACTTCGATGGCTTTGGCGCACGCCTGTTCCAGACGGTGCGGGTTGTGCTTGTCGGCCAGGCCGATCACGCCTTGCGCGGCCCGCAGCCGATAGAGCAGGTCGGCATCGGCGAGCAGGGCGGTGACCACTTCGAGGCAGGCCGGGCCGATCTGCTCGGCCTCGCCGCGGCACCAGGCCGGGGTGCGCAGGTGGAAGGCGACCTTCTCCGGCGGGTAGTCGGCCAGGTCGGTCTGCTTGCCCGCCAGCTTGCGCGGGTGGGTCTTGATCAGCTCCCCGCTGCAGAAGAACTGCACCATGGTCGCGGTGGAGCGGACATCCAGATGGCGGCCCAGATACCGCCATGGGATGGAATACAGCACCTTGTCCACCCGGGCGTGGATGTCGGGGCCGACCTTGGCTTTGGACCAGCGCGACAGCACGAACGGCGTCGTCGGCAGCGCGGCCAGGCGTTCGGCCTCGACCGCGGTGAACACCACCAGTGGGGCCGCATCGGCCAGTGGACGGCACGGGCGCCTCCCGGCGACTTCCAGGCACCAGCGTTCGGCCTGCTGGCGCATCTCCTCCAGGCTGGTGAAACTCCGGCCGCGCCAGAAGCTGTCGCGGATATAGGGCATCGGCCGCTCGACGCTGGCCTTGTCACGCGGCTTGCGGGATCGGGCCGGGTCGATCAGGACGCCGTAGTGCGCGGCCAGCTCGGCATAGGCGCGGTTGATCTTCGGGTCGTAGAGGTCTGGCCGGTCCACCCCGGTCTTGAGGTTGTCGGGCACCAGCCGGGCCGGGCAGCCTCCGAAGAAGCCGAAGGCGGCCACGTGCGCGCTGCTCCAGGCGTGCTGGTCCACCTTCAGTACCGGATAGACGAACATGTGCCGGGAAGCGGGCAGCACCATCACGAACGCCTGAACCATGTGACGACGCCCGGTCTTGGGGTCGGTCCAGCGTCCCAGCTGCCCGTAGTCGATCTGTGCTTCGGCGCCCGGCTCGGCCTCGCGCAGGCGCAGCACCCGCACCTGGGAGGTGCGCACCTCCTCGGGCAGATTCGCGTGCACATAGCGGCGCATCGAGGCGATGCTGACCGCCAGCCCGTGCTCATCACGCAGCCGCTGGTGGATCGTCGTCACCGTCACCCCGGCCTTGAGTTGGGCAACGATGTAGTCGCGGTGCTGGTCGATGGTCGGCCAGGTCACCTGCCGCAGCCGGCCGTCGACCACCTCGGGGAACCACTCGCGCACCCGTGCCGCCCATTCAGCGGAGGTGATCGCCGCTCCACCGGGTGTGATCCCCGCCTCTTCCGCTGGGGTCACGTACTTGCGCACGGTGTTGCGTGAGACCCCCAGACTGGCCGCGATCTCGTTCTTGGACCGGCCCGCGTGCCAGTGCACCAAGATCTCGGTGATGTCCACCACCTCGAACGTCCTCCTCGCCATCGGCTCCCCCGTCCCGTGACGAGGGCAAGAATGCTGATCTTCCGATGACCAGGTCCATCCCGACACGCACGCCCTGACCAGGGTCAATTACGTGATCGAGGTGCTCAATTACGTGATGGCGGCGGCGTCATCGCTGCTCAAATCCGTGATCGTCGACA
>NZ_JADDIL010000175.1:0-2653 GCF_020826795.1 Microtetraspora sp. AC03309
GCGTCCCATGGGGTGGTCAGGAAGTGGAAGTTGAACGCCTGGTGCAGCTCGTCCGGCCGTACGTAGTTGGCCAGCCGCCCCGGCGTCGGCGCCCACGCCTCGGCGACGCCGATCCGCTCCCCCTCGTAGGAGTCGAGGATCCGCCGCCAGGTGCGGTGGATCTCGTGGACGCCGTCCTGGTCGAAGAAGGGGACGATGTCCGCGCCGATCATCTTGACCTGGTCGGCGTGGCCGACGTCGGGCAGTCCCTCTGCCTTGACCATGCCGTGGGCCACGTCGATCCGGAAGCCGTCCACGCCGAGGTCCAGCCAGAACCGCAGGATGTCGGCGAACTCGTCGTGGACCTCCTGGTGTTCCCAGTTCAGGTCGGGCTGCTCGGGGGCGAACAGGTGCAGGTACCACTGCCCGTCGGGCAGCCGGGTCCAGGCGGGTCCGCCGAAGATGGACTCCCAGTCGTTGGGTGGCAGCTCGCCGTGCGCGCCGCGTCCCTCGCGGAAGATGTAGCGGTCACGTTCGGGGCTGCCCGGCCCGGCCGCCAGCGCCGCGACGAACCATTCGTGCCGGTC
This sequence comes from Microtetraspora sp. AC03309, assembly GCF_020826795.1. NCBI lineage: Bacteria > Bacillati > Actinomycetota > Actinomycetes > Streptosporangiales > Streptosporangiaceae > Microtetraspora > Microtetraspora sp. AC03309. Next base: position 567 of record NZ_JADDIL010000175.1, read on the forward strand.
GGAGGTGTGGTTCGGCACGACGTCCACGATCACCTTCAGGCCGTGGCGGTGCGCGTCGTCCAGGAGGGCCTTGGCGTCGGCCAGCGAGCCGAAGATCGGGTCGACGTCGCGGTAGTCGGCCACGTCGTAACCGAAGTCGGCCATCGGCGAGGTGAAGAAGGGCGTCAACCAGATCGCGTCGACTCCGAGTTCCGCCAGGTAGCGCAACCGGCTGCGGACGCCGAGCAGGTCGCCGACGCCGTCGCCGTTGCCGTCCGCGAAACTGCGGACGTACACCTGGTAGATCACCGCGTCCCGCCACCAACGGGTCACGCCCTTCGGCGTGACGGCGTCCTCGACGAGCTCGGTCATAGGGTTCCCCCGGATTCTGTCAGGAGTTCGAATGTCGGATGAGTGACCTGCCACCGGACCCGGACGGGGTCACAACTTGGTGGCGCCGGCGGTGAGGCCGGTCACAAGATGGCGTTGGACGAGCAGGAAGACGACCGCGGCCGGGATCGCGATCAGCACGGCCGAGGCGGTGAGCAGCCCCCAGTCCGACCAGTGCTGCCCGACGAACTGCTGGAGGCCGACACCCAGGGTGCGCTTCTCCTCCTGGGACATGAACACCGTGGCGTAGGCGACCTCACCCCAGGCCGTCATGAAGGAGTAGAAGGCGGTGACCGCGAGGCTGGGCCGGGCCAGCGGCAGCACGACCCGCCAGAATGTGCCGAACGGCGTGAGGCCGTCCACCAGGCCCGCCTGGTCGATTTCCCGCGGAATGGTGTCGAAGTAGCTCTTCATCATCCACGCGCAGAACGGCACCGCCACCGTGAGGTACGCGATGACGAGGCCCGGGATCTGGTTGAGCAGCCCGAGGCCGGCCATCAGGTTGTACAGCGGCACGATCAGGATGGCCACCGGGAACATCTGGGTGACCAGCAGCAGCCACATCACACCCCGGTGCCCGGGGAAGCGGAACCTGCTGATCGCGTAACCGGTGGTGGAGGCGACGAACACGCCCAGCACGGTGGTCAGAGCGGCGGCCAGGACCGAGTTCAGCAGCCAGGTCGGGAACTCGGTCTCCCCCAACACCCGGACGTAGTTGTCCAGCGACGGCTGGTTGAAGATCTCCAGCTCGCTCGACAGCCATCCGTCCCGCGGCTTGAGCGAGGTCAGCACCAGCCACACCACGGGGAAGACCGAGAACAACGTGGCCACCACCAGCGTGGCGTGCAGAACGATCGACACCGCCGGGCTTCGCTCGCTCCGGGAACGTGCTGCCCGGCTCATCTCGACGGTGCTCACCAGACCTCCCCCTGCCGGCGCAGCGCGCGGCGGTAGACCATGGCCAAGACCACGAGCAGCGCCAGGATGAGCACACCCCACGTGGCCGAACCCGAGTAGTTGCGCACCCCGGTGAACGCCTCACGGAACGCGTAGGTGACCAGGATCTCCGTGGAACTGCCCGGCCCACCCCGGGTGATCAGATAGATCACCGGGAACTGGTTGAACGTCCAGATCGTGCCGAGCAGCACGACCGTGCTGGACACCGAGCGCAGCCCGGGGACCGTGATATGCCGGAACCGCTGCCAAGGTGTGGCGCCGTCCACCTCCGCCGCCTCATACAACTCGCCGGGGATGGACTGCAGACCGCCCAGGATCGCCACCATCATGAACGGCACGCCGAGCCAGACGTTGACCGCGATGACGGCGATCTTGGCCGTGGTCGGGTCGTCCAGCCAGCCGACCGCGCCCAGGCCCGCCGCCTTCAGCATCGCGTTGATCACGCCGAAGTCGCTGTTGAACAGGTAACGCCAGATGAACGCGGACACGAACCCGGGGATCGCCCAGGGCAGGATCAGCAGCACCCGGTAGAACGAGCGGAACCGCAGCTTGCGGTGCAGCAGCATCGCCAGGCCGAGGCCGAGGCCGTAGTGGAGGCCGACGCAGACCACGGTCCACAGGACGGTCCAGGCCAGCCGCTCCCAGAACAACCCGCTGGTCAGGATGTCGACGTAGTTGTCCAGCCCGACGAACTCGTACGTGGCCGGGATGACGTTGACGCCGATGGTGCGGCCCACGTTGGCCTCGGTGGCGTCGGTGAG
>NZ_JADDIL010000176.1:0-2601 GCF_020826795.1 Microtetraspora sp. AC03309
ACGGCCCCGATTTCAAACTCCAGCCGAACCGCTCAGCCAGCCACCGGATAGACGTGAAAGATCGAGGTTAGCAGATCCCATAACAAGATCGAGCTCTGGCCGTCCGGTGGCAAGCGGATCCGGAACGCAGGGCCGCCAGGCCCGGGCACCTGATGTTTCTTGTGTGGGAGCGGAACACCAGTTCCGTGCTGAAGTGCACGAGAGATGATCGATCGGCAGATTGTGATGTATTGCGCTGCGTTGGTGTTGGACAATTCCAGGATGACGGCTCGACGGTGGGTACTGGTGGGGACAGCTTTGGTGGTGGCTGTTCTGGCGCTGGCCTTTTTCTTGATGCAGTGGGATACGGCGAACAAGGTCGCAACTGCTGTTTCGGCCTTGGCCGGCCTGGCCGCGGTAGGGATCGCGGTTTGGGCCGGATGGCCTTTGGGACCGGGGGGTAAGAGCGTGCACGTGTCCAAAACTGGGTGCGCGGTCACTCAAGGGAGTGGCAGTGCCAACGCTGGATTCGCGGGGAAGGCGAACGAGGTACCTGATCGGCTGCGCGTGGACCGGACTGGAGACGCCAAAGCGTCCGGTGGCGGGGATGCCAACTCCGGTATTCGGCTGGACTGAGAGCCGAGCCACTGAAGGGACTGTCCAATGGGTGAGAGCGGGCAGTGGAAGGGCGCTGCCCGTCAGACTGGTATGGCCAGCGCAGGACCTGGCGGCTACGCCAACTCGGGCATTCATATCGGGGATGTTCATACGACGCCGTTGGCTCGGTCTGTCTATCGGGATCAGGTCGAGCAGATCTTCCCCTGGCCGCTGATCGGCCGTGAGGCGGAGCTGGCGGAGCTGGCTGCATTCTGCGCGGGTGGAGATGACGAGGGGTATGTGTGGTGGCAGGGGTCAGCCTGGGCGGGTAAATCGGCGTTGATGGCGACGTTCGTGCTCAAGCCTCCGCCTGGGGTGCGTGTGGTGTCGTTCTTCATCACTGCGCGGTATGCCGGGCAGAGTGATCGTCAGGCATTCTTGGACGTGGTGTTGGTGCAGTTGGCGGAGTTGCTGGGGCAGCCGTTGCCGCCGCTGTTGAATTCCTCGACTCAGCAGGGCTGGTTCAATCGGTTACTGAAGGATGCCACGCTTGCTTGCCAGGAGGCAGGTGACCGTCTGGTCTTGGTGGTTGATGGGCTGGATGAGGATCGGGGGGTGACGGTCGGTCCGGAGGCACACAGCATCGCAGCTTTGCTACCCGCGGTAGTGCCAGAAGGGTTGCGGGTGGTGGTGGCGGGTCGGCCGAATCCGCCAGTGCCTTCTGATGTTCCCGCGCGGCACCCTTTACGTGATCGGCGTATCCAACGTTGGCTGGAACCCTCCCCCGAGGCTCGGGTCATTCGTGATGACGCTTTACGCGAGTTGGAGTATCTGCTTGATGGAGGCCCAGCAGAACGGGATTTGCTGGGTCTTCTGGTTGCCGCCGGCGGTGGTTTGAGTATCAGTGACCTCGCGGATCTGACCGATTCCGCTGTTGGTTACGTTGAAAAGCAGCTGCGGGCGGTATCGGGGCGGACGTTCAGTAGCCGGGACAGTCGCTGGCGGCCAGGTGCTGGCGCGAAGGTTTTCGTGCTGGCACATGAAGAGTTGCAGATGACTGCACTGGAGTCATTCAGCGGAAGCGAGCTCTACGGGTTCCGAAACAGGATTCATGCGTGGGCCGAAGGTTATCGGAATCGGGAGTGGCCGGCTGACACGCCGGAGTATCTATTGCGGGGCTACCATCGCCTGCTGAATTCTGTTGGTGATCTAGATCGGATGGTGGCATGCGCGACTGATCAGGCACGGCTTGATCGGATGCTGGAGGTCAGTGGCGGGGATGCCGCTGCGTTGGCGGAGATCCTGGCCTGCCAGAACATCATTTGTGAACACGATGCGCCTGATCTGTCGGTGATGCTACTGCTGGCGCGCGCCCGGGAACATCTGGCTGATCGCAACGCGAATATCCCGATTGACCTGCCCGCGGCCTGGGTGACGCTTGGCAACCCTGTCCGCGCTGAGGCTCTGGCCCGCTCTATCAGTGACTTGGACGCCCGAGTCCGGGCGCTGACGCAGCTGGTGGTGGCACTGGCTGATGGGAGCCACCTCGACCACGCCCACCTGATCGCCAGCCACGCCGAAACCACCGCCCGCTCCATCACCGACCCGGACGCCCAAGCCGAGGCGCTCACGCAGCTGGTAACGGCACTGGCCCGCATAGACCACCTCGATCACGCCGAAACCATCGCCCTCTCCATCACCGACCTGGACTATCAAGCGCGGGCGCTCACGCAGCTGGTAACGGCACTGGCCCGCATAGACCACCTCGATCACGCCGAAACCACCGCTCTCTCCATCACCAACCCGTACTACCGAGCGCTGGCGCTGACGGAACTGGCGACGGCACTGGCCCGCACAGGCCGCCTCGATCACGCCGAAACCACCGCCCACTTCATCACCAACCCGTACTACCGAGCCCGGGCGCTCACGCAGCTAGGAATAACACTGGCCCGCATGAACCGCCTCGATCACGCCGAAACCATCGCCCTCTCCATCACCGACCTGGACTACCGAGCGCGGGCGCTG
>NZ_JADDIL010000177.1:0-2533 GCF_020826795.1 Microtetraspora sp. AC03309
TTCCTTCTGGCGCATCCGCTCTCACCAGATCGACGAGACAACGCATCGAAGTGTGAGGCCGGCGCGTTCGTCACCGTCCGCGCACTCATCCGCCGAGCAGGACCCCGCTACCGCTGGGACGCCCGACCCCCATCACGCCGACTCCGGTAACCGTCTACTGGCGCCCGCTCCAGAAGGGCGTGGTTCTAAAGGGATGTGCCGGCGGCCGCGGCGCGTGCCCTCCGCGCGTCTCTGCGCTCCTCGAAACGGGCCGCGGCCGAGTCGAGCTGCGCGAGGAAGGCGGCCAGCTCCTCGCGAGCGCGCTCGCCATCGGCGTCGAGCCCTTCGATGTCGAAAAGCTTCCATTGCCGCAGCACCGGCATGAGGACCTCGTCCCGGTGCTGCCGGATGTCGTAGATCCCGGCCATGGCGATCGCCACGGACTTGCGGGCGAAGCCCTCGATGCCGTGCCCCGGCATCTGGAACGCCGTGACGACGTCGGTCACGGCACGCATGGTCTGGGAGGGAGCCAGCTCGAAGGCGGCGGCGAGCAGGTTCCGGTAGAAGAGCATGTGCAGGTTCTCGTCCGCCGCGATCCTGCTCAGCAGCCGCTCGCAGTGCGGGTCGCCCGACACCTTGCCGGTGTTGCGGTGGGCGATGCGGGTGGCCAGCTCCTGGAAGGAGACGTAGGCGAGCTGGCGCAGCATCCCCTCGTGCTCCGTGGCGAAGCCGGTCTCCATGTGGGTCATCCTGGCCCGCTCGAGCGCCACCGGATCGACGGCCCGGCTCACCGTGAGGTAGTCGCGGATGGCGATGCCGTGCCGCCCCTCCTCCGCCGTCCAGCGGTGCACCCACGTGCCCCACGCGCCGTCCCTGCCGAACGTCGTCGCGATCTCGTGGTGGTAGCTGGGCAGGTTGTCCTCGGTCAGCAGGTTCACCACAAGCGAGACGCGGGCCACCTCGGGGATCGAGGTGTCCTCCGGCGACCACGCCTCCCCGCCCAGGATCCCGTCGAAGGTCCTGCCGTCGCTCCACGGGACGTACTCGTGGGGGAACCACTCCTTAGCCGTCGCGAGGTGGCGGTCCAGCTCCCCCGCCACGACGGGTTCCAGCTCGATGAGCAGCTCTGTCTGGGTGAGCGGGCGGGACGTGACAGACAAGATTGACCCCACAACGGCGAGATTACGGTTACGTAACCTACGTTAGCGTAACTTCCCGAGATCATCCCCGATCCGGCTCTCCCGCCTGCGTCTCCTCGCGTCGACCGTGCTTCGGCACCGGCACCACCCGAACTAAGGTAAAGCGGGGGCAAAAGGAGGGGATCGATGTCGAAGCCGCTACTCACGGACGACCCGCGAGAGATCGGCGGATACGCGCTGGAAGGACGGCTGGGCGCCGGCGGCCAGGGGGTCGTCTATCTGGGCCGCGCGGCCGACGGCACGACCGTCGCGGTCAAGGTCCTTCACCAGGACTGGGCCGACGACGAGACCCGCAAGAGGCTCGTCCGCGAGATCACCGCCGCCCGCCGGGTGGCGCCGTTCTGCGTCGCACAGGTCCTCGACGCCGACGTGGACGCGGATCGTCCGTACGTCGTGAGCGAGTACGTCGAGGGTCCCTCCCTTCAGCAGGCCGGCGCCCGGTCGGGGTCGGCGCTGCACCGGCTGGCGGTGACGACCGCCACCGCCCTGGCCGCCGTCCACCAGGCGGGTGTGGTCCATCGCGATTTCAAGCCCGCCAACGTCCTGCTCGGCGCGGACGGGCCCCGCGTCATCGACTTCGGGATCGCCCGGCATCTGGACTCGGCGACGAAGAGTGGCGGCCTCGTGGGCACCCCGGCCTACATGTCCCCGGAGCAGATCGCCGGAGCACAGGCCGGCCCGGCGAGCGACGTGTTCGCGTGGGGATGCGTGATCGTGTTCGCCGCCACGGGCAGGCCGCCCTTCGGTGACGACAGCGTTCCCGCTGTGATCAACCGGGTGATGAACCGCGAGCCCGACCTCGGCGCCCTCGCCGAGCCGCTCCGGTCGATCGTCGCGGACGCGCTGCGCAAGGACCCCGCCGAGCGTCCGTCGATCCTCGACATCCAGATGCGGCTGCTGGGCCGGCCGGTCGAGACCGAATCGCCCGCCGCCCCCGTCGCGCCCATGTCCCCTGTGTCCACGCCCCATGTACACATGCAACCCGCGCATGTGCCACCGTCCGGGTCCCCGGTGGGAGCCGTTTCCGCACCGGGGCACGGTCCGTACGTGCCGGTATCCGGCACCTTCACCTCCGACGGCACCGTGGGCGCCGCGTCGGCGGGCGCGCCCACCCAACCCAGCCGGTACGGCTCCCGCCGCCGCGGCGCTCTGCTCACCGGAACGGGCGCGGCCACGCTCGCCGTGGCCGTGGTCGCGGGTGTTCTGGTGTGGCAAGGGGCGGGAACCGGAGAATCCGGTCAGCCCGTCGACAGAGCACAGCAGACCACCGCCCCCGAGACCGCACAACCCGAGACCACGCGTCCCACGATCACGCGTCCCACGACCGTACCGGTGACGACGTCGCCCTCCCCCTC
>NZ_JADDIL010000178.1:0-2497 GCF_020826795.1 Microtetraspora sp. AC03309
GCGACGGCGGCCGCCATCGCCGGCTGTGCCGTACTGATCACCGGTGGGGGAGCGGGCGGCGCCGACGCCGGCGGGATCGCGCTCGCCCTGCTCGGCGGCATGCTGTACGCGTTCTACGCGGTGACGGCGGCGCGGGCGATCGGCGCCGGCATGGCGTCGGACGCGGTCATGGGCACGCTGTTCGGCGTCGCCGGGTTGATCATGCTGCCCGTACTCGTCGCCACCGGCCCGGGGTGGCTGGCCGAGCCGCGCGGGCTGCTCACCGCTCTCTATCTGGGCTGCGCCACCACCGCCCTCGCCTACGTCCTGTACGGCAGGGGGCTGCGCACGACCCCGGTGGCCACCGCCGCCACGCTCGCCCTGGCCGAACCCGCGGTGGCGGCGATCCTCGGCCTCGTCGTGCTGCACGAGCATCTGTCGGCGATCTCCTGGGGAGGGCTCGTGCTGCTCGCCGCGAGCCTGGTGGTCGTGGCGTTGCCCGACCGGAGGCGCGACCCGGCGGCTCAGGTCCCGGTCACCCTAAGCTCGTCAGCGTGACATCCCTCCGCCCGGTCTCCACCGTGCAGGCCCTGGCCGCCGCGCTCCGCGAGCGCGTGCTCTCCGGGGACATCGGCCCCGGCGCGTTCCTCCCCGAGCAGGAGCTCTCGGCACGGTACGGCGTGGCCCGGCCCACGGTGCGCGAGGCCCTCGCCGTCCTCGTCCACGAAGGGCTCCTCAGGCGCGAGCGCAACCGCAGCGCGTACGTTCCCGAGGTCACGTCGGCGGACCTCGCCGATCTGATGTACGTGCGCCGCCCGCTTGAGGACCTGATGGCGCAGGCGGTCGCGGGCCGCCGGGTCGCCGCGGCGGACGCCGCGCTCGACCGGCTGGGAAGCCTGCCGCCCGACGCGCCGTGGGCGGCGGTGGTCGCCGAGCACATGGCGCTGCACGAGGCGCTCGTCGTGGCCGCGGGCAGCCCTCGCCTGGAACGTCTGTACGGCGTGCTCGCCGCCGAGACCCGCCTCGGCCTGGTACGGCTCCGCGACGTCTACCCCGACAGGGACGAACTGGTGGCGGAGCACCGCGAACTCCTGGAGATCATCGCCACGGGACCGGAGGACGCGGCACGGGAGGCCGTCCGGGAGCATCTTCACTGGCGCGAAACGTAACCGCTCTTGCACGGAGTGGGGGGATGTCGTCACAATCGCGCCCATGCACGGCAACGCAGTGCCGGAGTCCATGCCGGAGTCCATGCCGGAGTCCTATGTGTACGTCACGGAAGAAGGCGTGACCCGTCACTACGCCGACGGCAGCGTCGAGGCCCTCGCGTGGGAGGACGTCGTCGAGGTGCGGGTGGGCGGCCTCGCCGACCAGCGTGACCACCGTGACCACCGCGCCGACCACCGCGCCGACCACCGTGACCACCGCGCCGACCAGTCCCGCGACCAACGCCCCGACCAGCACGGAGACAGGCACGGGGACGGGCACGCCGACGTCCTGATCGTCCTGCTCGACCGTGACGGCGAGGGGTGCGTCGTCCCCCGGTCGGCGACCGACGCGTCCTTCCTGGCCCGCCTGAGATACCTGCCCGACTTCGACCTCGACCGGCTCAGCTCCGCCGTCGAGGCGGCGAGTGACGGTTACGTCGTCGTCTGGCGCAGCCCCGATCCCCCTTCACCGCTTCCCGACCTCGAATACGACTAGCTCGTCGTCACAGGGGCGCGATCACACCGGACGATTTCCAGCGTTTTGATGCTGACTGTCGTGGTGTGAAGACGATCCGGGGTGGTTCGCCATGTGATGCCGCTTTGTCATGATCTTGGATAATCTGTCGGCCAGTACGGCCCTCACCATCCGGGCGGGGGCGGCCGAGAACACGGTCGATCCGTGGAACGGAGATCGTTCCCGGCGACCGAAGGATCACCATGAGCGACACGCGGAGTCGGCGGACCAGTCCGAGCAGAAACCGGCCGGCGAAAGCCGGCCTGGCGTTCGCCATCCTCAGCGTCGCGGCGATCGGGAACTTCTTCACTGGCATCGCGTGGCTGAATCCCGGCGTCTTCGTCGGCATGGCGATGCTCTTCGCCCTCCTCGCGATCGGCGTCGGACATGTCGGCCGCTACCGGGGGCGAAGTCTGGACGGCGACGGACGCGGGATGGCGTTGCTGAGCATCGTGCTCGGCTGGCTGATGCTCTTCGTCTGCGTGATCGCGATCGTCGCCCTGATGGGGCTCATCGCAGGACTGGCCGTGATCGCGGACAGCGTCTGAAAAGCCGCCACGACGCCGCCGTTCCGCTGTGCCGACCCTTGCTGACACGCGAAGGCCCGCGTCTCGGGCGAGACGCGGGCCTTCGCGGTGAAGCGGTGAAGCGATGAAGCGGTGGATCCGGGGACCCGTGAACTAGTTGATCCGCCAGGTGTCGCCACCGAGGAGCAGGTCGGCGAGCTGACCCTTGCCCTTGTCGGCGGTGGCCTGCTCGAGCTGCTCGCTCATGAGCGTGTCATACGCCGGGCGGT
>NZ_JADDIL010000179.1:0-2487 GCF_020826795.1 Microtetraspora sp. AC03309
GACCCGGCCGGGTCCGCGCTCGCGTGGTCGGACGCCGTGGAGGGGTTCCCCTTCGGCGTCTACGGCCTGGCCGTCAAGGACGCGGGCAAGCGCCTGGCGGCCATCGCCGGGCCGAAGACCATCGTCGTCGTCGACCTCCCGCAGGCTGAGGACCACGGCGCGATCGTCCGCAGCGTCCTGCGCCGCGTTGACGAGATCACCATCCCTGTCGCGCCATCCACGATCGAGATCGAGCGAACCAGCGCCATCGCGGATCTCCTCGACGAGGTGACCGAGGTCCGCGAGCACCAGGCGCGCGTCGCGATCCTCCTCAACCGCGTGGTCGGCGGCGCCCGCTCCGGCCCCGACGCTCGGGCCGCACTGACCGACCTCGGTTACGAGGTGCTCAGGCCGCAGATCCCCCGGCGTGAGGCGTACGCCCTGGCCTACGGCATGACCCCGGACATCCGGCCCGGCGACCCGATCGACCTTCTGGCCGAGGCGTACCTGACCCGGGCGGGGATCGCGTGAGCGCCGCCGGCCGATCCGCTTCCTCCGCCGACCGGTTCAAGCGGGCCGCGACCTCGCGCAGAAAAGACGAGACGACCGGGCAGGCCCCCGAGCGTGGGACCACCGCCCGGCGGACCAAGCCCATCCGCATCACCATCGACCTGGCCCCTGAGGACTACCGGCAGATGCGCCGCCTCGTGGATGAGCTGGCCTGGCGTACCGATGTGCCGACACTGGCGCACTCCCAGATGTGGCGGGCCATGCTCCGGCGCGTGGCAGAGGACCCGGGTCTGCTTGACCAGGTGGAAGAGCAGCTCCGCGCCGACCTCGACTGAATTACTGAATCTCATGTGATTACTGAAGTACTGAGATTCCGGTAGCGCGGCCCGACGTAGGAGGGCCGTGCTGTCGATCGCCCCGACCAGCTACGGCGGCTGGCCACTTCCGGCGATCGTGACGGCCTCGACTGGCCCGGAAGTCTGGCCTTCCTGCCACCAGCCCGGGAGTGGATCTCTGGCCTAATTTGCGCCCATGAGCCTCTACCAAGCCGATACTTTCCAGGCCAATGCCGAGCACTACCTCTCAGGCATTTACAGCGGCAGCGACGGAGAGCGGATCGCTCGCGCGATCGCCGCGCAGACATCGGCCACCCTTGCCGTTGCTTCTGCTCTCCAGGAGATCGCCGAAGCATTGAGATCCATGGCAGACGCCCCCCGGTAACGCCTGGGAGTTGGGTCGGCGACCGGCCGGGCCTGGACGGTGGGGAGCTGCTCGGAGTCCGCAGCTGTAGTCGCAGGCCACGATCAGCGATGACGCAGATAATAGGGCGTTATCTGTAGGAAGACTTTCCAGGCCGCCCGCCGCCGGGAGCTCATCAGCCGCCCACCAGGGCCAACGGATCCTTAGCGCCGGTTTTCGTTCCGATGTTCCTCAACCCCCTAGTCGGCCGGTCTCAGGTGGCCGTCGAAAGGCCGGCCATCGGTCACCGCGTCGGCCGACCCCTTTTTCGGGGTTCGTACGTACGAAGCGGGGTCGGCTCGCGCGCGGCGGCGCGGGACGGGACCGGCCGGAGAGCCGCATGCCCGGCCCGCTGGCCGCTGGCGCGCGGGGCGGCCGCGCGCTGCGCGGCCTTGATCCCTATGAGAACAATTCGGCAATTCGCAAGGGGTCCGGTGTTGCTTCCTGTTGCCTTCTTTGCCGATCCGCGATCACGCACCGGATCGCGCCCCTGAGAGCCACGGAGACGGCCGATCCCGCCCGTGCTCGGAGTGATTCCCATTCGCTGACCGTTCAGGCGCTCTCAGCGGCTCTCGGCGCCGCCGGTTCTTTCGGCAACTCGCCGCGGCTTCGGCGCGCGGTCCGGGAAGCCCCGAAGACGGGGAAACCCCGGCGCCGTGGTGGTGGCTCCGGGGTCGCATCACAGGATCGTCTACGCAGCGTGCCGAGGCCGCTCCGTATCGTCGCGAAGTGACGATACCTTAGCACTGTTCGTGATCTTGCTTGTCTGTCGTTGCTGCTGATCTTGTGTTGTGGCGTTGGGTTCTAAGGTGCCCTTATCCACTAACTTGCTCTGCAATTGATCATGGTTTCGGCATTGTTGATGATCTCCAGTGGATCGAGATGCATAGGTACATCGGGCCTGTGATCGTGGCCTGGAATCTTTCGGCAACGCGAAGCGGCCCGGAGGTGATCCTCCGGGCCGCTCTCCCGTACGGGGTCGGGTCAGCAGTACAGGCCGTCCTTGTGCTCGCAGGCCTTGCAGGCCCAGACCAGATACCCCCGGAACATGATCTGCCTGATGGGCTTGCGGGGGCAGTCGTAGGTGAAGCACTGGCCGCGCTCCGACCGCTCCAGGAAGGTGGGGCGCTTGTGTCCCATGGTCGGTCTCTCCTCTACAGCGCGATGATCAGAGCGGAGACGACGAGCCACCCGAGGTGCCACGCCTGGTCGAGCTGGTAGGCCCCTCCCGGGGACTCGTAGTACGACCCCTTGCCGACC
>NZ_JADDIL010000180.1:0-2438 GCF_020826795.1 Microtetraspora sp. AC03309
AGCTCGACGAGGCTGCGTTCTAAACCTGCGCGAGCAGACGCAAAAACCCCCTTTTCCGAATGGAATTGGGGGTTTTTGCGTCTGCTCGTCGGGATTCGATGAGGGACAGGCAAACTGGACCGCATGACCGAAGCCCGTGGCATCCTGCTGGTCGTCTCGCTGATGGCGACGACGGCGCTGACCCTCGCTCTTGGGATCACCGATCCGGCTGCCCCGATGTCCTACCCGACCAAGTTCCTGGTGTGGAACCTGGTGCTGGCCTGGATCCCGATGGTGTTGGCGATCGCGTTCGATCTGGTCGAGCGCCGACTGTGGTTGCTGCCGCTGGGCCTCGGTTGGCTGGCGTTCCTGCCGAACGCGCCCTATCTGGTGACCGATCTGGTCCACCTCGGCGAGGGTTACGAACTGTGGCGCCACGTGCTGCAGTACGGATTCGCCGCGTGGACCGGGATCCTGCTGGGAGTGGTGTCACTCCTGTTGGTACACCGCCGGCTGAACGACGAGTTCGGCGGGTTCTGGGGCTGGCTGGCCGTCGTGTTGTCCGTCGCGGCCTGCGCGGTCGGTGTGGTCATCGGCCGCTTCCAGCGATGGAACTCCTGGGATCTGGTAACCCGGCCGGATGCGGTGGTCGCGGCGACGTTCGACTGGATGCGCGCACCGCTGTCCTATGTGCAGTCGACGGGCGTCGCGGTAGCTGTCGCGGCCTTCTTCGGGTTGGCCTATCTGACGATCTGGGCGCTCAATGGACTGCGCTGAACGACTGTGTTCTGATCGTTACCAAGGTTTATCCCATTTGCCACAGGGGTAACTTCAGTAACAGCGCCGCGCACCTGCGGCCGCAGTGAAAAGAAAGAGGCGAATGGAACATCACCATGAACACAGTCCTGTATCTCAGCGTCAACGGCGCCGTCTATGAAACCCGGGCCTACAGCACCGCCGACATAAACCAACTCGTCCATGACCGCGGGTTGCACTGTCTGACCTCCGCCGATCGGCAATTCGACTTCTGGTTCAGCCCGTCCACGCACTCGTGCCAGCGCCACGTGAACCGCAAGGCCACCGAACTCCTGCTGGCCACAACAGAGTTCACACCCAAGACGGTTCCTCTGCTGCGCGGGTGTGTCGTTGTCGCCACGCACGACGCCGACGGTGAACTCGACGGGCTCAGCTGGCAACAGCTGGATCTCCTGGCTCGCCGCGGCCAGTCGCTGACCAAGCAGCAAAAGCGGGCACTCGGCCGGCACATCAACCGCGCCGAGGACCGCCGAACCGACCCGCTCACCGCCGCACGCTGCGAAGGGTCGCATCACGTCGCCTTCAGCCGCGTCCGCGCAACCAGCCGACGGGCCTGGTCCGAATGACCGAGCAGGGCGATTCGAACGGCCCAGGCACCGAAAATGTTGTGGTGGAACATGTTCGTGTCGGCGATGTCTTGTCCCTGTCCGGTGACGACGATCCGCGGACCCACGTCTTCCGCGTTGCCAAGGTGGAATTGCGCAACAAGCTGTCCACCGGCGAACAACCGAGGGTGATCCTGACCTCCGAGCCGACCGGGGCCGGCACGCCGATGGTGCTGGATTACCCGACGGGCACCCGACTACGCAAGATCATCGGCCGCCCGAGCGGATAACCGTCCGCCTCAGACCGGCGATTCATGGGCCAATGCCCGGTACCCTTTGGCTCCTGCCCGGTCGACGGCCGCGCGGACCAACCCGAAAACCAGTCCCTGGATAGCTGCTGCCGTCAGGGCTTTGGCGGCGGACCGATTCAGATCCTTGGGATCGGGCGGTTCGCGGTTCGGCTCATCGATGCGCTTCCAGATCTGGGTGAACAACGCGCCGGCCAACAGGCCCCCGCCCACGCTTGTCGCCATCGACAACGGCATGTACAGCACTTTCGAGACTCGGCTCACGGATTCTCCTCACAACGGCTGCCAGTGCGGATACCCGGAACCGGGCAGATCTAACGGCTCATGTCTGTTCCAGGTTTTGCCCGAGCCCGCGTCGGGCACTGCTGTGAGAGAAGCAGTACGCCCGGGGAAGGCCCACGATGACTACTCAACAGAAAACGATCAACGAACCGTCCACAGCACAGCTACTGGGCCAATTGCAGGAGCAGACGACACGACTGGTCCGCGACGAGCTCCGGTTGGCGCAACGCGAGTTCCACGAATCGGCGCGTCACGCCGGCATCGGCGCCGGGTTGATCAGTGCCGCCGGCCTGCTGGCGGTGCTGGGCCTGATGACGGCCATCGCCGCCGCCGTGGCCGCGATCTCGCTGGCCCTGCCGGTATGGGCTGCCGCGATCATCGTCGCTGCCGCGCTGTTCATCGGCGCCGCAGTGGCCGCGATGGTCAGCCGCAGCCACGCGAAGCAGGTGCCACCACCTGCCGCCGAATCGGTCGACAGCGTCAAGCAGGATCTCGATGAGCTCAAGGA
>NZ_JADDIL010000181.1:0-2391 GCF_020826795.1 Microtetraspora sp. AC03309
CTTCACAAGGTGCATGGAAGCCTGAACTGGCGCTCATCAATCGAGCGGGATCCGCTCACCGGACTTGAGTCATTGGAAGTCAGGCAGAGTGCTGATGTCGCTGTCGGCGATGATCTCGTGCTCATCTACCCGACTGCGGCCAAAGAGTCCGACTCCTTGGCCTATCCCTATTCCGATCTTCTCCGACTCCTCGGAGATGCTGTACAGCAAGAAGATACGGCGATTCTTGCCGTCGGCTATGGATTCGCCGACCCTCACATCAACCGCCTGTTGCTGCGCAGTCTTGCAAGTAATCCTGCGCTCAACGTCTTCGTTGCCGACCCCAAGGCAGTGCTGAGCGACGAGGATCTGATGGCAGTGACTGACAATGCGGATGCCCTTGGCAGAACGTTGGGAGAATCGGGTGTAACACCGAAGTCTACGGCGATCGCAGCCCTTGCGACGGGTGCCGACTCGCGCATCGCTGTGCTTACCGGAGACTTCGGTAAGTTCTCTGAGCTCGCCGAATTGATGCCAGACACAAGCGCCCAAGGCAATGTCAGTCCACCAGCGGCGATAACGAGTTTGATCGAAGCCCTTGAGCGAGTGACGGGTCGGGTTACACCAGCGCTTCCTGGAGACGATGGAGCATGAGGGACGCGGGTGCGATCGGCCGGGTCATCGACGTGCGAAGCACGACAATCCGTGTCGCTTTGGAGGTCGGTGCAAAGGGTTTCACCAAGGTCGGTCCCGATGGACTCCAGACCGTTGGCGTTGTGAATTCTTACATCACTGTGCCGGCCGGAGCGCACCGCGTCGTCGGGATCGTCACAGCCGTGTACATCAGCGGCCAACAACAGCCCAAAGGGCGAGTCGAACTGCTCAGCCAAGACGATGCTGCTACATACGAACTCGAAGCGACTGTCGTTGGACGATTCGAGGGAGATGCCTTCAAATCTGGGCTAACTGGGTATCCGCCATTGCACGCCCCCGTGCAGGCGGCCACCCCGGGAGAAGTTAGGAACATCTTCCATCCGGGGGGAGGGCCGGCGCTAAGAATCGGAACCTCGGCCGTGGCCACGGAGCAGTCAGTCTACTTGGACGCAAACTTGCTACTTGGACATCATTGTGCCGTAGTAGGTTCGACCGGATCCGGTAAATCATGCACTGTGACCGCACTCATCGATGGACTTCTCGATCACGCAATCCCCAACGGGCACATTGTGATCTTCGATATCAACGGTGAGTACGCCCAGTCGTTTCCATCGTCGACCGTCCGAGGTAAGAAGACTCGCCCCTTGATTCTCGGGCCCCGGCCCGGCCCATCGAGTGGCCTGTTCCTGCCACATTGGTTCATGAACAACGAAGAGCACCTGACCTTGTTTAAGGCGAGTGAAGGAGTGCAGGCACCCGTGCTCCAGCGGTCGATCGCGGACGCTCGCGTGGCGGGTGCGTCGACAAATATTGAGCTGCTTCGACTCCAGAACCTTCTAAGTTCAATAGCTATCGTCGAGGGAGCGTTCTCCAACACGAAGAGTGGTTCGGACACGGTATTTGCTCAGCTTGAAGGTATGGATGCGTTGGTCCAGAAACAGATTGGTGAACCTTGCGCTTGTTCTGCACAGTGGGCACAAATCAAGGTCATCCTCGATGCCGGGATACCCCAAGCCAACGTTCTCAATGTCCAATGGACCCCGCTGACGGCACTTCAGAGGGACATCCTCGGCCGGATGTTCGTCGCTATCCGCAAAGAGATCTCCGATGCCTTCGGCACGCTCGGCATGGGTAGTTCTCAGGCGGCCCCAGACTTTGATGCGCCCGTTTACTATTCTCTGCAGCAACTCTGCGACTTCTTTCTGCCGAATCGGATCCAGTTAGAGCAGGCCGCCGACAGCAAAATCGCAGGTTATGTAGCAACCCTTCAAATGCGCCTGAGCCGGCTGCTAGCTGACGGACGATACGACTTCATCACCCGGGTAGAGAAGCACGCCGATCCGCTCGGCAAGTACCTCAAGGCTCTAATGGGCGTTGATCCAACTCGTGAAGGTGCCGACTCCGATTGGCCTGCGACGAAGGCTTATCGCGATCAATCCGCGACCCATGGGGCTGGCCCATCCGTGACTGTCTTCGACCTGAGCCTTGTTGCTAATGACGTGCTCGAGAACGTCACTGCATTGCTGGGCCGCATCCTGTTCGACTTTGCGGTACGCAGCCAGCCACGAGCGGAACACCCTCTGCTGTTAGTGCTCGAAGAGGCACATCGGTTCATCCCGTCGCGACGAGATGCCGGTGCAGCTGGAAGCCGATCATCGCTGGTTTTCGAGCGGATCGCCAAGGAAGGTAGGAAGTTTGGCCTGTCTCTACTGCTGGCGAGTCAGCGGCCGAGTGAACTCAGTGAAACTGTTGTAGCGC
>NZ_JADDIL010000182.1:0-2360 GCF_020826795.1 Microtetraspora sp. AC03309
TCGCTCGACATCGACCTCCGTCCACTTCCGTTCAGACACTTGCGATCTCCCCTATCGTTGCCGGACTGTCGCCTGACGTCGGCACCAGGAGCGCGATGATCATGCGCACCGTCATTTCATCCTTGATTGGGTATAGCGCCATCAGTTCGTGCACAGACTTGCCGGCCTGGTAATCATCAGAGAACTGTCGCAACTGCGCGGCGGTCAGCATCGCGACCCCGTCCTTGCGGTAGTAGCCGTCCGCTCCCCTGGTGAATCCCAGTACCTCCGGCGTATAGCCGTCGCGTACCCAGCGGCGCACATACAGCTCACACCCCCACATCAACGCCACACCGTTCGTGCCGCGACCGCTGTGGGTCGATGTATGACCGCACCCACACGGGCAACGGCGGCGCATTCGCGGGACGCGGACCATCGAGCGATCACCATTCGCATGTCCGACAACACTGCCCATCATGGCTTCAGATCCGGCCGTCAATACGTAAGAGGACTAGCCTCACGTCGAATCCCGCGTATCACCGAGCTGGCGCCCTGCAGAACTATGGTCGGGCGGGTCGAATCGATTGCCGAAAATGTCGCGCCCTATAGCTTCGAAGCTCTTGTCACGATCGTAGATGCCAGGAAACACATCTAGATTCAGACGGTGGAGGCGGTAGTAGGTGACCCAGCCACGCCGATAGGCCACAACAGATACCAGCCAGGACAACACCAGGATCACCCCTAGGAGGCTGATCGCGATGTCAATGGGTTCGTGTGCCATCGTTCACATCTCCTTTTACTGGGGCCCTCAGGCTAGAGCTAGATGTTCTTCACGGGTAGGTTGTGAACGCGTAGGCGCTCGATTGGTGTCATTCCGCCGATGCCGGTGTGGGGTCGGTGGTGATTGTAGTGATGCAGCCAGTGCTGGTAGGTTCCGGCGCGTTCGGCCTCAGAGCGGTAGGTCTGCGCATAGGCCCATTCGGTGGTCAGGGTGCGGTTGAATCGCTCGACTTTGCCGTTGGTCTGTGGCCGGTAGGGCCGGGTCCTCTTGTGGGTGATGTCGGGGCCGAGCGCTTCAGCGAAATTCTTTGACCGGTAACAGGATCCATTGTCGGTCAACACTCGTTTGACGGTGATGCCGTGGTCGGCGAAGAACGCGTTGGCGCGTTTCCAGAATCCCGCGGCGGTTTCTTTGCGTTCGTCGGTGAGGTCCTCGGAGTAGGCCAGCCGGGAGTGGTCATCAACGGCGTGGTGCAAGAACGTGTATCCCATGCCGCAGCGGTTGCGCCGGCCGGCTTGGCGACCCAGCTTGCGATGGCCGCCCCCGTCGGGGATGCGGCCCAGTTTCTTGACGTCGACATGGACCAAGTCGCCGGGAGCCGGGTGCTCATAGCGGCGGGGTTTGGGCCGGCGTACCGGTAACCCGGTGTTTTGGTCCAGGTGCCGCAGCAATGGCATCCGGTAGCGGCGCAGCACCGCCTCAACGGTCGAGCGTGGCAGGTGCAGGTAAGCGGCGATGCGATGTGGGCCCCAGCGCCGGGTGAAGCGCAGGTTGACGATGCGCCGCTCACGTCGTTTCGGCAACCGCAACGGACTGCGATGCGGCCGGCTGGGCCGGTCTACCATCGCTGCTTCGCCACCGTCGCGATAACGGTCGGCCCATTTCTTGGCTGTGGCCACCGAACATTGGAACCGCTCAGCCGCGCGCCGCAAACTCCAGCCCTGATCAACAACCGCCTGCGCAAGCCGCAACCGCCCACGAGGAGTCAACGAAGCATTAGCGTGGACCATGAGGACCTCTCGGTAATCGGATGTGCGTGTTTGGTAACCACACCGATACCGGAGGTCCTCACCTACTTCCGCTCACCACGCCGTTCACAACCTGTCTGGGAGTTACAGCTAGAGCTCGCCTCGTCAGTAGTAGTCCGTCTAGGCGATCTGGAAGCAGCGCTTGGCTTCCCACGACTCGCCCTGGGGCGCGGTGTCCACAACCGAGGCCACCGCGACAGGCGGAGGACCGGGCGACCCGAGCGGATAGTCCGCCGGTTCGGGATGATCGCGGTCCCACTTGATTCGATCGATGGCCGCGAGCGCTCTCTGCCGCGCCGCGGCACGCTCCTCAGCCGAGTCGTAGCAGTGCACGCCCGTGCGCAGCAGATCCTCAACGCTCACATCACGATTCGTCGGGTCAGACTCCGGTGGCTCCCAGGACGCGACGAACATACTCACGATCACCGCGGCCACCGAAACTATGCCGAGCCCCCACCAGAACTGAGACACTTCCCGTTTGACATCTGCGAGATTCTCTTCAATCGTGCTGAGCCGATCCTCGAAACTCGGCTCCGCCTTCTCGACTTCGGTTTCTGACATCGCATGCCCCC
>NZ_JADDIL010000183.1:0-1974 GCF_020826795.1 Microtetraspora sp. AC03309
GTGATGGTGGTCGCGTCCGTTTCTTGAGAACTCAACAGTGTGCTAAAAGCCAGTGCATGATGCACAACCCCGTCCTATCCTGCGCTTTCGGGTGTGGGGGGATGGATTCCTTTGGTTGACATTCATGTCGAATGTTGGCCAGGAGAACTCGAAAACATTGTTTGGAGAGTTTGATCCTGGCTCAGGACGAACGCTGGCGGCGTGCTTAACACATGCAAGTCGAGCGGAAAGGCCCTTCGGGGTACTCGAGCGGCGAACGGGTGAGTAACACGTGAGTAACCTGCCCCTGACTCTGGGATAAGCCTGGGAAACTGGGTCTAATACCGGATATGACCATTTCGGGCATCCGATGGTGGTGGAAAGTTTTTTCGGTTGGGGATGGACTCGCGGCCTATCAGCTTGTTGGTGGGGTAGTGGCCTACCAAGGCGACGACGGGTAGCCGGCCTGAGAGGGCGACCGGCCACACTGGGACTGAGACACGGCCCAGACTCCTACGGGAGGCAGCAGTGGGGAATATTGCGCAATGGGCGGAAGCCTGACGCAGCGACGCCGCGTGGGGGATGACGGCCTTCGGGTTGTAAACCTCTTTCAGCAGGGACGAAGTTGACGTGTACCTGTAGAAGAAGCGCCGGCTAACTACGTGCCAGCAGCCGCGGTAATACGTAGGGCGCAAGCGTTGTCCGGAATTATTGGGCGTAAAGAGCTCGTAGGTGGCTTGTCGCGTCTGCCGTGAAAGCTTAGGGCTTAACCCTAAGTCTGCGGTGGATACGGGCAGGCTAGAGGCTGGTAGGGGCAAGCGGAATTCCTGGTGTAGCGGTGAAATGCGCAGATATCAGGAGGAACACCGGTGGCGAAGGCGGCTTGCTGGGCCAGTTCTGACGCTGAGGAGCGAAAGCGTGGGGAGCGAACAGGATTAGATACCCTGGTAGTCCACGCTGTAAACGTTGGGCGCTAGGTGTGGGGACCTTCCACGGTTTCCGCGCCGTAGCTAACGCATTAAGCGCCCCGCCTGGGGAGTACGGCCGCAAGGCTAAAACTCAAAGGAATTGACGGGGGCCCGCACAAGCGGCGGAGCATGTTGCTTAATTCGACGCAACGCGAAGAACCTTACCAAGGTTTGACATACACCGGAAAGCTTCAGAGATGGAGCCCTCTTCGGACTGGTGTACAGGTGGTGCATGGCTGTCGTCAGCTCGTGTCGTGAGATGTTGGGTTAAGTCCCGCAACGAGCGCAACCCTTGTTCCATGTTGCCAGCACGCCCTTTGGGGTGGTGGGGACTCATGGGAGACTGCCGGGGTCAACTCGGAGGAAGGTGGGGATGACGTCAAGTCATCATGCCCCTTATGTCTTGGGCTGCAAACATGCTACAATGGCCGGTACAGAGGGTTGCGATGCCGTGAGGTGGAGCGAATCCCTAAAAGCCGGTCTCAGTTCGGATTGGGGTCTGCAACTCGACCCCATGAAGTCGGAGTCGCTAGTAATCGCAGATCAGCAATGCTGCGGTGAATACGTTCCCGGGCCTTGTACACACCGCCCGTCACGTCACGAAAGTCGGCAACACCCGAAGCCCGTGGCCCAACCGGTTTTCCGGGGGGAGCGGTCGAAGGTGGGGCTGGCGATTGGGACGAAGTCGTAACAAGGTAGCCGTACCGGAAGGTGCGGCTGGATCACCTCCTTTCTAAGGAGCATCTGGCTTCAGCTGGTGTTCGGGGTGACTCTTTCGGGGGTTGTCCTGCTGGTTGGAGTCCATGTCGTGTTCATCGGCGAGTGTCCGATGCGCGGCTCGCTCATTAGTGGAGCACTGGTTATTCAGTTGGTTCGGGTTGCCGGGCTGCTAGTACCGCCTGCCAGGCCTCTTCGGGGGTGTTGGTTGGGAGTGGGAACGTGGTTGTCGGGGGCTGGGGCTGGCTGGGCACACTGTTGGGTCCTGAGGGAACGGACGTTGTTCGTTTTTCCTTGGACGGGACCGGTC
>NZ_JADDIL010000184.1:0-1918 GCF_020826795.1 Microtetraspora sp. AC03309
AGTTCGACGATCCCGCGACGGCGGACCGACGCCGGTCTCGCGTGGAGGGCCCCGCCCGGCCGGTCGCTGTCTTCCTGCCCGGCAGCCGGTGTGCGGGCAGGCGTCATCCCTACTCTGGCCGTGCCCGCCGGATCGCTCCCGTCCCGGTTGTCACCCGCGAGGGGTTGGGAAGGTAGGCCGGGTGTGAAACCGCGGCCGTGCGCAGGGTCGGGTGCGGGGCCGGGTGCGGGGTGGCGGGGCCATCCCGCGGGTCGGCGTCGGGTGATCCCGGCATGGAGGAGTTGGCCGTCCTCGTCGCAGATGGCGAACCGCCACTCCCCACCGATCTGACGCTTGGCGAGTTTTCGTGCGAGTTGGGCGTGGATGGGTCCCCATCCGGCGAGTTCGGCGGGCAGATCGTCCAGGTGCATCAGGGTGGACACCTGGACCCGTAGCTCACCGGCCGCGAACCCTGCCGCCCCGACCGTACGGGCGGCCGCGGTGCCGTTCTCGGTCTTCGTGCTTCCCGTCATGGTGCCCCCGCCTGCCAGGCCCATCTGCAGGTTGCTGTTACCGGCCCCAGAGGTGAGGGCAGCGTTGGACTCGTCCCCAGAGCCGGGGCCAGCATCAGGACCCGACCCCGGGGCGCGACCAGCTGGGTCACCACCAAGAGGACCGGGACCGGGACCGGGACCAGGACCAGGACCAGCGCCAGGACCGGGGTCGGGGTCGGGGCCGGGCGGGCCCGCGTCGGGGCCGCTGTTGCCAGGCTCGCTGTTGCCAGGCTTGGGGGTGCAGACGTCGCCGCCGTTGTCGGAAGGGCTGCGGG
The DNA here is from genome assembly GCF_020826795.1 of Microtetraspora sp. AC03309. Classification (NCBI taxonomy): domain Bacteria; kingdom Bacillati; phylum Actinomycetota; class Actinomycetes; order Streptosporangiales; family Streptosporangiaceae; genus Microtetraspora; species Microtetraspora sp. AC03309. Next base: position 809 of record NZ_JADDIL010000184.1, read on the forward strand.
GGCCCGTCTCGGTATGCTCCCCGTCCCCATTGGTGTCGTCGGTGTCGTCGCAGGTGTCGGAGAGGTCGGTGCTGGCGTCGATGCCACTGTCATCGAAGGGATCGTCGGAGAGCTGGTCGTCGTAGTCGTCCTCGTCACCAGCCCGTTTGCGGGCGGCGTTGTCGAACAGGACGGCGATGATGGCGTCGTCGTCCAGGCCGGACATGCTGCCGTCCAGCAGGCCCAGGAACACATCCGCCCGTACCTGGTCGATCGGGGCGTGCAGGCCGGTCTTCTTCGCTCGTACGGCGATGGCGTCTACCCGGGCGATCGCGGCCGCCGCCTGATCCACCGGCAACTGCTGGCCGGTGATGCTCGCCGAGCCGTCGGCGTGCCGTACCCCGATCACCCGCCGCTGGTGAACAGCCCGCTCATATCTGCGGCGGGCCCAGGTGGGGTCGGCCGCGATCAACAGTTTCTTGATCTTCTCCCGCAGCTCACTCGTCGTCCATTTCGCGGCCTTGGGCAGCAGATGAGCCGCGACCGCTCGGGCGAGTTCGAGGGGGACGTCTTCCAGCCAGTCGCAGAACACCACCGCCCGCGCCTTATCGAGCAGACCGGCCGACAGGGCGTCACGCACAGCCGGGAGACGCACCTTCAAGTCATAGGCCAGACCATATTCCCGTTCAGCGGCGCGGCGGGTGAGACGCAACGCCGCCCGGATCTCGTCGGGTGAATTCTTGTCCGGCTCGGACATTTTCTCCATGCCGGAGACGGAAATCTCATACAGGCCGACTTCGGCCATCACGACGGCTTTGCGGGCCTGCACGTGCGCTTCGAGACGGGCGTAGGCTTGCATCACGATCACGGCGTCGAAGCCGTCCAGCCTGGCGATATCGATCTGCTCCAGTACGGCGGCCAACCCCACGCCCGGGGGCATGTCGCCCAGGCCGTCGGGGATCGGCTGCCGTTCGATATTCACATTGCAACGCTAACAACCGCCACCGACAAAAACGCCACCCAGACAGCCTCTGGAAAAGACGCCGACGCATTTATCTGGAGTCTTGCGCCCTGAACGCGGAAAGGAGCTCGATGTAGGTAGAGCGACTTGATGCGGTGCTGCGTGGGAGA
>NZ_JADDIL010000185.1:0-1902 GCF_020826795.1 Microtetraspora sp. AC03309
CTGCCGAAATCTGCTGCGGTTCGGAACGCTCATGGTGATCACCCTATCTGAGTAGGCGGTACGTGGTCACAAGTAGATACCACGTACCGCCTACTTGACACGACCGTGATCCGATTGTCTACTCATGATTACGCGGTACGTACCGCGTAGACAAGGAGGCGGCCCCGGTGTCCTACCACCGGGGCCGCCGATACCGGACCACAGCCTGAAGGAGCTGGCCCGATGCTCTCCATCATCCCCCGCCCCCGCCCCGCGAGCGAGACCGCGCTCAACCTCGACGCCCTCGCCTACATCGTCGCCAACCTGGCCCCGGAGCTGTGGGTGCCGGCCGACGACGACGCCGCCCACCGCGACGCGGCCCGCGACATCCTCGACGAGCTGCTGCACGAGTTCGACGCCGAGGCGGTGGCCGCGTGACCGCCTGCTGCCCCCGCTGCGACACCGCCCTGGACGGCGGCCCGGTCCTCTTCCGCTGCGACACCTGCAAGAAGTCGGTCTACGCCGCCGACCTGCGCACCGAGTGCGAGGTGGCGGCCCGATGAGCACCGCGATCCCGGCCCCCGAGCCGAACCCGGACGAGATCTCTCGCGGCCTGGCCGCGATCGAGCAGCATCTCGCGGCCCTCGCACCGACCGCACCCGTAGCACCACTCGCACAGGTCGCACCCCCGGCCCCGGCCGAGCTGGTCGACGACGAGGACGAGGACGAGCAGACCCCGGCCGAAGTGCCGGCCGACGTCGACGAGGGCGAGACCAAGCGGGTCCGCACGATGCGCGCTCGGGTCGCTGAGGCTCACCGCCTGGTCGAGCTCCAGGAGGACGAGGCGCCGCTGCTGGTCGACACCAGCAAGGTCCGTAAGCGTCGCGGCAAGGTGGCCGAGGCCGCCCGCCTCTACGCGCTGAGCCAGGACCCGAACGCGCTGGCCTGGCAGGACGCCCGCGTCCGGCGGATCAGCACGGCCATGTCCATGTCGGCGGCCACCATCGCCTTGGGCGTGTCCTCGATCGGCGTGCAGGCGTCGGTCGCCAAGGGCCTCAAGCTCGACCACGGCACGGTCGGCTGGTGGGCCGCCTACGGCGTCGAGCCGATCCTGTCGCTGCCGCTGCTGGCGGCTGTCGCGGTGCAGGCTTACGCCGCGATGCGCGGGCGTCCGGTCGACCGCAAGAGCCCCGAGGGGCGCAAGCTCCTCAAGACCGAGGCGCTGCTGCTCGGTCTGACCCTCGTGCTGAACTGCTGGCCCGCGATCCAGTGGAGCGGGTTCGACGCGCTGCCGCTGATCGTTCACGCGCTCGGACCGATCGGCGCGGTCACCGCGATCTGGCTCCTGCCGACGCTCTGGTCGGTCCTGGCGGCCCTGCCTGTACCGGCCCGTACCGGCGGCCGTACTGGCGGGAGTATCAGCGCAAACGCCGCCACGGCGACGCCTGAGGAGTACAGCGCCGACCGCGTCCAGTACACGCCGAACAAGATCGAGACGCTCGCCGCCAAGGTGCGGCAGATGATCGCGGCGGGCGAGCTTCCCGCAGACCCGGGCATCCAGAAAATCCGCGCGGCGCTCGGCATCGGCGCCGAGGTCGCCACCAAGGTCAAGAACGCCCTGGGCGGTGTGGCGTGAGCGCCCCGAAGCGGAACGAGACGGTGATCGGCCACCTGGCCGCGATCGCGATCCTGTCCGCTCTGGCCTGGTGGGGCCTGTCCCTCACCGCCCTGCACCCGCTCGTCATCGCGTGGCTGTCCGGCGCCGTCGCCGGGGCCGTGGCCACGCTGCGGGCGACCCGGGCCGCCGGCCGCAAGGTCGCGGCGGCCTCGACCAAGACCACCACCAAGCGCAGCAGCAGGTGACGTGATGACGACGAACGAGACCCCCGCCGCCCCGGTCGACGACCTCGACCGGCTCCGGGG
>NZ_JADDIL010000186.1:0-1820 GCF_020826795.1 Microtetraspora sp. AC03309
GTTCTCTTATCTGAGTGCCTCCTCGGCATGAGGGTGCCGTTGGCGATGGTAGTAGAGCATCACTGTGATCCGCCCCGGCATGTCGGGAGGTTCTCTTATCTGAGTGCCTCCTCGGCATGAGGGTGCCGTTGGCGATGGTAGTAGAGCGCTTCGGCCCGATCGGGGGTCAGGTCCTGGCAGTAGCCGTTGGGTCGCTGACGGTTGTAGAAGGCCACCCATTCGGCGGTCCCCAGCGCCAGTTCGGTGGCACCGGGATAGAGCGGCTGGCGGTCGATGAGTTCGGTCTTGTAGCTGCTGTTCACCGATTCGGCCAGAGCATTATCGAAACTATCCCCGACGGATCCGACTGAAGGCAGGATCCCCTCAGCGGCCAGACGTTCGGTGAACGCGACCGCGGTGTATTGCGAGCCCGCGTCGCTGTGGTGGATAAGTGAATCCAAAGATGCTGCACCCGAACGCTTTCTGGTGTCGATAGCGTGGTCGATCGCATCGGTCACCAGCTTCTGGGTCATCTCGGTAGCCACCTTCCAACCCACGATCTTGCGGGCATAGACATCGGTGACGAACGCCGTGTAGGCCCAGCCGGCACGAGTCCGGCAGTAGGTGAAATCGGCCACCCACAATCGGTCAGGCGCACCGGCGACGAAATTACGCCGGACCCGATCCGGGGCTCGCGTCGCTGCCGGATCGGCGACGGTGGTGCGCACCCGCCGGCGCTTGCACGCACCCCGCCAACCCATCTCCCGCATGACCCGTTCCACGACACAGCGCGATACGTCGATACCATTGGTGCGCAATACAATCCATGTCTTACGAGCGCCCAGGACTCGGTACAGACTCTGCGATTGGCGAAGCTGCCAGATCGCATCGATCACCTGCGCATCGGCCCAGTCGGCTTTCGAGGGGCCCTGACGGGCGCGGTGGGCGTAATACGTCGACGGGGCGATCGTGACGCCGTACTCGGAAAGCACAGCGCACATCGACTCGACACCCCACTTGAGACCATCAACGCCCACCCGCATGTGCTGGTGGGCGCTGATGAACTCCACGACTACTGAGAGGGCCGGTCGAGCTCGGCGGCGAAGAAAACCGAGGCCGCCTTCAAGATCGCGTTGGCCCGCTTGAGTTCGGCATTCTCCCGGCGCAGCTTGCGCAGGACCTCGGATTCCTCGCTGGTCTGCCCCGCCCGAGAGCCGGCGTCGATCTCAGCCTGGCGGACCCATTTGCGCACCGTTTCGGCAGTACCGACGCCCAGCAGGTCAGCAACCCGGCCCATCGCCTCCCACTCCGAAACTGTCTCGCTGCGCAGATCGGCCACCATCTGCACCGCCCGCACCTTCAGCTCGTCTGGATACCGCCTCGATGACTTCGATCCCACGTGCCCATCCTTCCCAACGGAAGAACTCTCCAGACACGCCGGGGCGGATCAGCCAGCAACCCCGACACTTCCGAGAGATTGACGTTGAGTTGCCCGAGCAGGTCGCCGCTGTCTTTGAGAGCACTCACCAAAGTCGACAGGTTTCGGATGCTTCCGAAGATGTCTTTGCTGTGGTCGCCGAGAGCTGACACCGTCTGCGACAGTTTGATGACAGTGTCACGGATGTCAGATCCCTGTCCCCGCAAGTTGTCGGCGGCGGTGTTGATCAGAGCTCCAAGTGTGCTGACTTGTCCCGGTGTTTCAGGTTGGAGCATGTCGGTCAGCCGCTCCAGCTGTGCGCGCACGTCATCCCACTCGACCGGGACTGCGGTGCGGTCCTGTGGGATCGTGGCCCCGGCCCCGAGCGTGGGTCCGTCCACATAGGCTGGAGTCAGCTGGATGG
>NZ_JADDIL010000187.1:0-1805 GCF_020826795.1 Microtetraspora sp. AC03309
TCCCTGTCCCTGTCACGGTCACTGTCTGCGGGCCCAGGCGCGGGGGCGGTGTTTGGGATAGCGGTGGAAACGCATCGTCACCGTGCCGTCCGGCTGGTCGATGACCTCGACCTTGTCCGGATGACGGGACTTCCACTTGTTGTCAGGCGCGCACAACGGCGCGAGGTTACCCAGATCAGTACGACCGCTGGGATACCACGGCTCGATATGGTCGATCTCGGCCAAATAGGCGGGCACGTCACAGCCCTCACGGCAGCAGGACCGGTAGCGGGCGATGATCGCCTCGCGCTGGTCGGCGGACGCCAGACGGCGGGAACGGCCGAAGTCGGTGACGATCCCCCGCGCGTCGCGGAGCACCCGCCGTAGTTCGGCGGTGTAGGCCATCCGGCGGGCGTCGGCGGCGGGGATGGCGGTGCCGTCCTCCAGATGGGCGGGAGCGTCGGATTCGCCGGTGAGGGTCTGCTCGGTCACCTGCACGTGCAAGACGGTGCGGCGTCCGCCGCCCGATAGGCGGATGGCCAGGGCATCGGCCATCCGGCGGGCGTGGCTACGCGTGTCGGTGCTGTCGGTTGGGACCGCGAGGGGTTCCAGCCACGTCTTCAGCCGCATCGTCAGTTCGGGGTCCAGCAGGCCGGTGATGCGGCCCATCCCGTCCAGGGTGTCGGCGATGGTCAGGTGCTGGCGTTCGGTCTTGGCCGCGGCCCGCGCCAGCCGCCCGTCGGGGTCGATGGTCTCGATGATGGTCTGTCCGGCGCGGGCGACGTCTTCGACGGTGGCGGCGGGGGCGTCGGCCAGGGTGAGCAGGATCGGTTCGGCCAGGCCGGTCTCGGCGTCGTCGAGATGACGCGTGGCGGAGGCGATGGTGGTGGCGTAGCCGAAGGTCAGGCTGCCGTCGGTGAGCCGGGCGGCGACCTGGGGCAGTCGGGGTAGTTGCCGGGCCAGGGTGAGGCGTTCGTTCGCGCGGGCGGCGCGTGATCCGGTGGCGCGGGCCAGCCATGCCCCGATCGAGCGCCGTCCGAACAGGTGGTGGCCTTTCCCGGCCTCGGCCACCCGAGCCCGGGCGGCCAGCGCGGCTTCGGCCAGATCGATCGCGCGGGCCAGCGCCACGATCTCCGCCATCGCCGCCTCGGTGTCTGGTGGTATCCCCTGAACGTCGGCGGCGATCTCCTCAGCGCGGCGCAGCAGGTCCGTCACCGCTGCCCCGGCAAGTCCGGGATCGGGCCGGTCTCCCCGCCCAGGGGTGTGGCGGTCATCCCCGCCAGCCGGGGGCGCGTCGGTCGGGTCCGGCGTCTCTTGGCGGTTCTGCCAGATCCCGTCCCAGGCTGACGCGTCCCCGCTCGCCTCCCCCGCTTCTTTCACCGGCTGTGACCGCTCAGCCCGGCGGCCCTGGTTGGGGTCGAGCTGTTCGGCGTCAGGCGGGACGACAGCGGGCCGGACGGCAGCGGCCGGGGGCGAGACCAGCCGGCGAAGACGAGAACGGTCAAGCAACAGCACGGTGGAGGGCTGCACGGTGGGTTGCTGGTTGGGGTCGAGCTGTTCGGCGTCAGGCGGGACGACAGCGGGCCGGACGGCAGCGGCCGGGGGCGAAACCGGCCGGCGAAGACGAGAACGGTCAAGCAACAGCACGGCACCGTACGCGTCACCAGCGAAACGACCGGCCCCGGCCGGCGACCTGCGCCGCCGATGCGCACGCCGCCCCAAGGAGGACGGCGGCAGCCCACATGACTCCTCCGAGCCCTCCGCGCGAGCTGACAGCAGCACACCACCCGAAACAACCATCCGATTACGCCTCCCTTCCCCCTCCG
>NZ_JADDIL010000188.1:0-1797 GCF_020826795.1 Microtetraspora sp. AC03309
CCCCCCCTAGAACGACCGGAAAAGGAGACCCCCCGACAATGAACGTGTTCCTGTGGATTCTGCAGGCACTCCTGGCCGCGATGTTCGCGATGGCCGGAGCCACGAAATCCACCCGGCCCAAGCACGAGCTGGCCGCTCAACTGCCCTGGGTGGAGGACTTCTCTCCCAACCTCATCCGGTTCATCGGCGCCGCCGAGCTAACTGCCGCGCTCGGACTGATCCTCCCGGCCGCAACCGGCATCGCCACGATCCTCACACCGATCGCCGCGACCGGCCTGGCCATCATCATGGCCGGCGCCATCGTCACCCACGCCCGCCGCAATGAACCGCAGGCCATCGCCTTCAACACGGCCCTGCTCATCGCAGCAGCCGTCATCGCCTGGTTCCGCTTCGGCCCTTACTCGCTGTAAGGAGCAGCACTGTAGAAACCCAGCCAGGCCACCTACGACTCAGGACCGGGACGGGCCTTGAGCAGCAACCGAACGGCCGGTGGCGTTAGCGAGCTGTTGATGCTCGGGTTATCGCCCCTGGCCGTCCCAATGTGAGTGGTCGCAGCTACGGGCTTCGGTCTGCGGGATGGGTCTCGGGTCGGGCTTCGGCGATGGTCTTGTGGACGACGCCGATGGAGACCTTGACGCTGGCGGCGATGGCGCGGATGGATTCCCCGCGCCGGCGGCGGGCAAGGATCGCGGCGCGTTTGTCGTCGACCACGGGTCGACGGCCGCCGACCCGGCCGCGGCGGCGGGCCGCCTCCAGGCCGTTCTTGGTCTTACGGACGATGTCGCGGCGGCGGTCCTCTGACAGGGCCAGGGCCAGATCGAGAATCAGGGAGCGCTCGGTGTGCTCCCCAACCGCGATGCCCTCCAACACCTTGACCGCGATCCGCAACCGTGATCTACCCCAGAAGCCGACCTGGCCGCCGGAGAACTCCGCACCGTCGAACGAGACCGTGCCGCCGGCGCCAGATGAGCCGGACGCGGCGGTTCTGTGCGAGTTCCTCGCAGTACTGCAAGAGGGCTGAGGCGCCCGCCACGTCGTCAGAACCACGCGCCAACAGCCGAGGCGACGCAAGGGGAAGCCGCCTCAAGGTCGGCAGAGAAGCCCGGACTGTGGGCGCGCCCGCCCCAGGAACGCGCCCACTCCGGGAAGCCGTCCAGACCGGGAACCCTGGAACCTGTCCAGACCGGAAAAGACGCCCGGACCGCGGAGCGCTGGAGCGCTCCCGACTGGGGAACGCCCCCATGAACGCGCCCGCATCGCGGAACGCGTCCAGGCCGGGGAACCGCCTCCATGAACCCAATCCATGCCAGGAAGTGCGTCGTCCATGCCAAGGAGCGCGTCCAGACCGGGTGCTACGGCGGGAAAGCATGGCGCGGTGGCGGGGGTTTGTGGAGGCCGGCGTAAGACCGTGCCAGCAATCACCGCGCCCGCGACGGCCGCGAGAGCGGCATCACCAGAGACCCGCTATCACGGCCGGCCGGAGCAAGCCCCCGCCTCCGCGCCTACGGACACCAGACAGGCAGCAAACACCCCCCACATCGAGTGACTCACCCCGCAACCCAACGCGCTGGGCAGCGGCCGTACCACCCTGACCCGGCCGGCGACTGGCCCGGGTCGGCCCCCGCAATAACCGCCAAACAAATCTGGAAAACGCCGCCCCGACAACCGGAACATAATCGGAAAGCGCTTACCCATCAAGGCACAAAAAGAGAAAGGGCCACCCCAACAAGGGTGACCCTCTCCCACAAAAATTGTCCGGCGGCGTCCTACTCTCCCACACCGTCCCCAGTGCAGTAC